>NZ_JBICNX010000169.1:0-989 GCF_043107035.1 Staphylococcus sp. 231237_7MaSpsaltlick | reverse complement strand
ATTTAATAAATAGTAGCAATGTATTTTTAACAGGTGGTGATTACGGTATGGATGCATCGATAATTTCTATATTAAGTTATATGTTAGTTATAATAATACTTTTATTCAGAAAAAGACATCTAAGAAATTCCAATATAAAATGAATAAATTAAAACAAAGCATTCTTCATTACAAAATGAAAGATGCTTTATTTTTGTTTGTCTTTATTATTTTAATATCTTAATTCACACTTAGCCAACCATTTTATCACTTGATAATTTCGATTGTAAGAGGTACAACAAAATCTTCCCCTTTATTTACTGTGACAATACCAATAATCGCATAGACAAATCCTGCGATTGATAAAATAAATAGCGGGATGTAACCAATAAGAACGATAGTTAATATCCAAGATACAATGATGTACGAAGTATAGCTTATTGCAAAGCTTAAGTAATTTTTACCTTGTCTGTTTATATATTTAGATTCATCTTTTTTCATAATCCATATAATTAATGGACCAATAAATCCTGTGAATATATTTAATATCCATATTAACATAGCCATTGTCTTATCGTTTTGACTTACATTTGGGAAAGCATGTGGGTTTTTTGATTGATTTTGAAAATTCATTTTTAAATCCTTAATTTTTATATAAAAACGAACTACTATATAATTAGTTTAATTGATTTTGCTCAACTTGTATACATCTTTTTAAGTAGAATATAAACGTTTAATTTATTAATAATAGTTATACATGATCAGATTAATTAATTCTCTCACTTTTTATGTTTTTCAATATATTTATTTCCCTAGAATACTCTAGTTCCAATGACTAATTTCTAGTATATGTTCCCAAGTTAATATGAATTTGCAAGACTGGACTTCATGATTTTAATATTTGTACACTTGTCATAAATGTTTTAGATTATTTAAGTCTATAAAGTTTGATGTTTATCACAACAAATGTAATTCCTAGACGATAATTTTACATAAGGTTTGTTGTATGT
>NZ_JBICNX010000168.1:0-996 GCF_043107035.1 Staphylococcus sp. 231237_7MaSpsaltlick | reverse complement strand
TCACTGTTGGGATTAATGACTACTTCTATTAGTATTTCATTTGTAAGTTTACAAGAAGTGAAAGGTTTATTATTCATATATATTTCTGGATTTAATATATTATCCTCATTGATGTTAAAAATAATATATCTAATTTCTTCTTCTTGTCTTAAATACTTTCTTTTAAAAAATAATGAAAAGAAATGCAGTGCTTGTACTACACACCCTATGATTTCTTCCATATCATCAGAGTCATATTTTAAATTTTCATGAGCGACCAACCAAGCATGAGCTAATGTTTTAATATATTTAGACTGTACTTCATAATCATATTCCACTTTTAAAGGGAAAACATACGCATTACCAAATGTATACTCATCAAGTGTTTTCTTGCCTTTTGAGTAATAACTTGCAAGTTGCTCCATTACTTCCTGACTATCAAATCCTAGCGCAATATCACCATAATTTGATAACGCTTGTGAATAATCATTTTCACTAAAGGACCACACGTATACATCATCTGGCAAAATAGTATTTAATTCTTCTAATTTGAGGATTATATAATTAGGTGCCCCCAATAATTTTAATTCATTTTTCATTAACTCATATACATATTTAATTTCTTTATCATCATTCATATAATGTATTGATCCGATTAAAAAAGTAGATGATGACAGAATTTTTTCAAATGCATCATATGTAGTATAATGATATAAATTTTTAATTTTAATAGGGTCCGCATAAAATTCATTTGCAATGAGTTCCGGTTGAGCTCGTTGATAAAAATTAGAATTTTTATCATAGTAATCATTTAATAATTGCATACCATCTTTATTCATTGATTGCACAATTGTTTTTACAGATTCTGATACATTTGGATTTTTAAGCCTTTTTGCTAATTCTTTCATACTATTCTCCCCCATACTATTTATTCATTAATTGATTCCAATTCATCGGTTATATTACTTGACCCATATGGTTTCGCTCCCATAATCCAATTTACATGGTTTGCTAAAC
>NZ_JBICNX010000167.1:0-1004 GCF_043107035.1 Staphylococcus sp. 231237_7MaSpsaltlick | reverse complement strand
CTATTATTTTGTTGATTGAAAGAAATATAGAGCATAGAACCTTCTTGATTAATATGTCGCAAGTTACTGGCCTCCAATAAATTTAATAAGTTGTAACAATTATAACGCATATATTGTTATAATAATATTTAAATTAACATAATGTATTAATATAAATATGAAAAGGTGATTATAATCAAAACTAAAAAGATTATTTTTTCTATTGTTATTACTACTTTTAATAATAAAAATACAATAGAAAAAACTTTGGACTCAGTAATGGAACAAAGTTTAGACGCAGATTTATATGAAATAGTTATTGTTGATGATTGTTCAAACGATGGTACATGGGAAATATTGCAACGATACAATAATTTTAATATTAAAATGTATAGATTAGCTCAAAACAGTGGCGGGCCATCTATACCTAGAAATACTGGGGTTAAACACAGTATCGGTGAGTATTTATACTTTTTGGATGGTGATGATTGGTTAGAACAAAATATTTTGGAAACGATTTCAGAAAATAAAAAATGGCATAAGAGCGATTTAATTATTTCAAAAGTCATTAAACATACAGAGAAAAATCAATCCGTTCATGCCAGATTTATGACAGTCAAGACACACGTTAATGAGCAAAGTTATAAAATTCCCTATTTATATTATTATTTAGGGCCTAGTGGAAAGTTTATAAAGCGTAAATTAATTAAAGACCATGATATACAATTCCCAACAAATTTACATTTTGGCGAAGATAAAATGTTTTTTGTAAAAGTATTTGAAAAAGCTCAAAAAGTGACAACTACAACATGTATTGGAGCACATATCAATCGCTACTCAGATAATGTTTCGATTGTTAGAAGAACTAGTTTTATTAAAAAGAGAGAAAGTGATTTAGCTATATTTGAGTATGTATTGAATATGAAAGACAAAAAGCGTAGAGATAAGTTTTTGCTGCGAAATTTGGAATATGATTTATTAACAAGCTGTAATTCACATGTCTTTTTAGATTAACCAAAAGAGAC
>NZ_JBICNX010000166.1:0-1009 GCF_043107035.1 Staphylococcus sp. 231237_7MaSpsaltlick | reverse complement strand
TTCCTTGATGATACAATTCAGCAATTTCTTTTAACTTTGATACAGGCATATGTGTCTGACGCATACATTTTATAAATTCAATCCAATATAGGTCTTCTACTGAAAAATCTCTATAGCCATTCTTATTTCTGGTAACAAATGGAAAAAGCCCGGCTTTGTCATAGTATCGAATAGTATGTTCACTGATGCCTAAATTATCGGCTACTTGCTTTACTTGCATAATTTACCTCCTAAAAAAGGTGACTTTATAAAGTCACCTTTTTGGTCTATTTAATAAGTTGAACTAGTAAATCTTCATAGTCATTATGGATAATAGCTTCAAACCCAAATGTTGATACCATATCACTCTTTAATGACTCCACAGTGTTATAACCAATGAGTTCAGGATCATCTATTTTTAAACCAATTCGTTTAATGTCATTATGGAATAAATTATTTTGATGAGATAGCTCAATTATTTCTTCAGCTAAAGATTTAACGTAATTATTACTTGGCAAAGATACGTTCTTATCATCTATGACCTTTTCTTCCGTAATAATCTTAATATCTGTTTCATTTTCTTTAAATATTGCTAAAAAGTAATACATATCAAAATGACCTCCTTATTCTTTAAAGTTAACTAGCGTGTCGTATAACCGCCATTTGCAAATAATGTTTGTCCATTTATCCACCAACCATCTAAAGTTAAGAAAGTAATAATCGGCGCGATGTCTTCTATATTTGTAAGTTGATTATGAAGTGCTTGGGATTTATGGAATGCCACAGCATCTTCGCCTTCTTGAGGATAGAAGAAAGGTGTATCCATTGGTCCAGGAGCCACTGCATTAACTGAAATCCCTCTATCCATAAACTCTGATGATGCTGCGCGTGTATAATGCTCGACGGGAGCTTTTCCTCCAGCGTAAGTTGAATAAAATCCTGTATAAGCAGCAAGCAATGCAGTGGCTAGAGTGATGATTTTGCCATTATCATTCATAGCCTTTTCAGCATATTTAATAAAGAAATAAGC
>NZ_JBICNX010000165.1:0-1010 GCF_043107035.1 Staphylococcus sp. 231237_7MaSpsaltlick | reverse complement strand
TTCCAATTGCTTTATTGACGTTGAGCCTCGGAACCCTTAACAATCCCAAAACTTGTCGAATGGTCGGCTTAATAGCTCACGCTATGCCGACATTCGTCTGCAAGTTTAGTTAAGGGTTCTTCTCAACTTCAATAAATTTTCTCGGCATAAATGCGTAGTCTAATTTTTATTTTTAATAACCTTGATAGCAAAAAATGTCATTCCAATACAAAACCACATACCTATAATCGATAACCACATAGCAGCCATAGAATCACTCCTTTTTAGCAAACTTTA
The DNA here is from genome assembly GCF_043107035.1 of Staphylococcus sp. 231237_7MaSpsaltlick. Taxonomy (NCBI): domain Bacteria; kingdom Bacillati; phylum Bacillota; class Bacilli; order Caryophanales; family Staphylococcaceae; genus Staphylococcus; species Staphylococcus sp. 231237_7MaSpsaltlick. The sequence continues at coordinate 734 of NZ_JBICNX010000165.1, read as the reverse complement.
TCACAATAGTTATCGCTTTACAGGTCTGATTTTCGTCGTTATAATCTAGTTAAATCCCGTAAGGGCGCACTTATGCGTTCTAAAAAGAACGCGTGCAAAAACCATAATCGACCTTCGTCAATTTTTTATCTTAGTTTTAAGTAATCGGTGTTGCAGCACAGATATAAAAATTAATACTGCATTATTAGTAATCGGCGTTGTGGCGCAGATACAAAAATTAATACTGCACGAATTTGAATCGACGTTGTAGCGTAGATATAAAAATTAATACTACATCAAAATTTAACTAAGATTTAAGCTACTAGTTTTTTGCTAGTAGCTTTTTTATTTTTTAAAATTTTAAATACCTTTATTTTGAATTTTAAGGGGGCATTTTAAAGATTTAGGGGTAATTCATATAGTTTTATACCTAAAAACTTATATAAGCTCTTAAAATGCAAATATGAGCAAAATAAATATATGCTATTTCCAAAAACAAAAATTTGAGCAAATCCAGTGTCGATTTTTTAAGACACTGCCCAGTTACATGCAAATTTAAAAATTGGCATAAAAACTGCTCAACCATGCCGATTGAACGCTATAGTTCCCGCAGGGGCAAAAAAACATAAAAAAACGCTAGCTTTTAAGCTAACGTTTCAAATCTTTTAAGTAATAATTTTGTTTTTCAAAATTCCAAATTGCCGTAATTGAATGTGCTTTTTCTTCTTCGTCTGTTGTTTTATCTTCGTCACTTG
>NZ_JBICNX010000164.1:0-1011 GCF_043107035.1 Staphylococcus sp. 231237_7MaSpsaltlick | reverse complement strand
ATTCTTTGCTGTGATAATGCCATTAGGCGTAGTGTTTTATATTCAAGGTGACTGGATGAAAACAAAGCACTTATTATTGCCATTAATATTAATATTGGCGTCACTATATGGGTTCTTATTAATGTTTGCTTTAGTAAACTCTTATAACGGTTCTATCTTAAAGTCAATTAATATTCTAATAAGACAAATGATGAAAAGGTTTTTATCAATGGTAGGTAACCCTGATAGAGACTTTGAGAATGCAGCACATAAGGTTTATAAGGATGGTACTATCTTAACGTCTGATGGACAGGTTGCTGAAATGTTTATAGTTGATGGTTCCACTCAAGCTACTGCTTATCCATCTGAAATTGCTAAACAAGAAGGACTATCTAAAGCATTTCATTTATCACGTAACCGAACAACAACAATCGTTACTATAACATCATCTCAGAAACAAAACGCAGAAACTCAAATTATAAATAATGTTAACTTGCAACGTGCTAATACTAATCCCGCTATTTTGGCAAGTTTAAAACAAGATGAAGTTCATATTAAGGAAAATGTGAATAATAGAATGCCAACAACAATTCAATATCAAATATACATGGATAAAAAAAGGTCTGTACTTAAAGACTCAATTAATAAAATGTATAGGTTTGAACAAAGAGGATACTTCAATAGTGTCATAAGGCTAGATAGTCGAGAAGAAGTATACAGAGTATTAGGTGGTATGTTAAAACTCAAATAACATTTATACGCGATGTCTTTAAGATGTCGCGTATTTATTCAAGGAGAGGGACTTAATGAAATTACCAAAAACTTTAAAAAAGAGTAAATTATATAATAAGTTCAATAGGAATAAAGATGAAGTTAACTTAACGGATAGTAGAGATGCTAAACTTTACCCTTCAACTGGATATACAACAACAGGCTCTTTTATAATTGCAAATAAAAGATATGGTTCAGTAGCAAAACTAACTAATCATTTTGGCCAAAATAGAAATCAAACATATGGATGGTTTGTAAATG
>NZ_JBICNX010000163.1:0-1016 GCF_043107035.1 Staphylococcus sp. 231237_7MaSpsaltlick | reverse complement strand
TCATTCGTGCACCTCCTTGTGGTACGAGATTAGTATATCATTGGAGTTTCGAAAATGCAACACTTATTAAATTTAACGTTTCTTTTTTTATATTTTTATTAACTTGACATCTACATAAATATTTATTAATCTATAAACAAGAACAAGTGTTCGGTATTTATTATATTTCTATATAAGGAAGAAACACTTAGAGCAAAATAATCAACTTATCAATTGACTTTAGGTTTCTAATCGTGTAATATATGACACGTAACGTGAAATCTAAGGAAAGGGGAAAAATATGAACTATGAAAAATTAAAAGAAGCTATGAAAAAACGAAAAGTAACTAACACACAACTTGCTGAACACTTAAATATTGATAGGTCAACGCTTTATCGTAAACTTAACATGATAAATGGTAATGATTTCACATGCAGTGAAATGCGTTCTATATGCTTGTTTTTAGTTATCAGTGGAGATGAGTTTTTCGAATAACTTTTATTAAATTACGATATTAAGCGACGTCTTAAACATTTAAGTTTACAGGACGTTCCTTTTTTGGAGTTTAAGTGTAATATAGTGAACAAAAGATAGTTTGTTTGTTTATTATAGTGGAGTTGAGAAAGGAGAACACAAATGAATAAATCATTTTTAACAGCAGTTGGAATGTTGATAACATCTTCTATTGTTTTTGGATTGTTGTTTAACGATGGAATCAGTGGTTTATCAATAGGCACAATGATCAGTTTGTTAACTTTCATTTTCTTTGAATACTGTGATTTTTTTGCAATAAAAAAGACCGCTAGCAAGGGCTAATTTGCTAACAGTCATATATTTAAAAAATACGGATATCACTCTTTAATTATACCATTTTTCCTTAAGGAGTGAAAGTCTTGCAATACAAAATAATATCGACGGGTTCCAAAGGTAATGCAGTCTTAATCAATGATGTGCTTGTTGATTGTGGTATACCGTTTAAGCATTTGAAACAACATCTGTACGATGTGAAATATCTTTTGCTTACTCATATACACAG
>NZ_JBICNX010000162.1:0-1024 GCF_043107035.1 Staphylococcus sp. 231237_7MaSpsaltlick | reverse complement strand
CTTTATAACTGATTGAACTCTGGAAAAATATCACAAAAATAAGACATACAAGAAATAAAAGTAGTTTTTTAAGACTTATTTTTCGAATTTTAAAGAAATAAAATACACTAAACAAAGTAATACTGATAATTACTATAACGTATAAAAACCAATATATAGTATTTGCAATATCTAATGCTTTTACGTTCACATTAAAAAGTTTATACATTATTTTAATGGAGTAGGATATTGATACTAATAAGAAAGTATAAGTAATAATCAAAGTAACAATTGATAGTAATTTACGAGACAATATATATCGCCTCCTTTTTCTTCGCAATTATTATAATTCTCTATTTAAGTATATTTTATAATCATCTACTATTCAAGAATTTTTATAGTATTTTTTATTATTTTTGTCAAATGTAGATGTAGGAAAACCCATCAAAAATTAAAAATTTGATGGGTTTTTATCTCTATCTAGCTATTGGTTCAGATCCATTCGGCCTCATAAGCACACCAACTTTTGCTTTAAAACTTTCGTTTTCACTCAATGACTCATACTCATTTTTCTTCACAATAACTTTCTCTGGAAATAAATCTTTTTTAGTTTGAACTTTTATATAATGTTCTGAATTATCATTAAACATAAAGTCATGTGTCTTTTTATCTACAATTTTACCTGATATATATTCTTGCTTATCTTCGTTATCAAAAATTGTACTATATCCTTCTGGCGAATATATATCTTTAATTACATACACAGACACCAGTATAAAAATAAATATAATAAAAGCCATGCTTTTTATAATCCATTTTGATTTTAGAGCAAAAATTAAAAGTACTGTGCTAAGAATCATAATAATAACAGCTGCAGCAAAGAAAAACACATATGATACTTTTGCCATATTGCTTAAAGTTATAAAATTCCTTTGAGTAATTGAGATTATAAGTTTTATGTAAAAATATAGCGAAAAACAATAACTAACAAATAAGAGTAGTAAGCTTATTCGAGACAACATTTTACTATTCATTTATCATTACC
>NZ_JBICNX010000161.1:0-1028 GCF_043107035.1 Staphylococcus sp. 231237_7MaSpsaltlick | reverse complement strand
ATGGTATACCACATATGGCCAAGAACCACAGCCTTTTTGGTTTCCTGCAGTTGACCAAGGTGAAAAATTTTTTAGAAAGTATTTTGGGTGAGGTGATTAAATATGTGGGTATCCGTTGAACCTGAATTCTATACTAGACTGTATAACAAAATAGAAAATCACCCATTAATTAATAAACATGTTAATCATAGAGTGTATGATGGTGTCCAAAAAAATGCTGTTTATCCATATATTGTGGTAGGAGAAACTAATGTTACTCCAGAAGAAACAGCAAACAGTATGACAGAAGATGTAGCAATTACTATTCATGTGTATAGCCAAGCCTATAACAGGGATGAAGCAGCAAGAATAATAAGAGATATTGCATTTATAGTAAATAGGAAATTAAATATACCAAACTATGAATTTATTAGAAGTCGTATAAGTGTCCAGCAAGTTATTACTGATATAGATCAGTATACAAAGCATGGCATTTTACGGCTTCTTTTTAAATATAGGCATAAAACAAGATATGAAGGAGAGTGAATGTTTTGCAGAAAAAGTATATTGCAGCAATTCAAATTGCCGATAAGAAATTAGCATCTAAATTAACGATTGAAGAGTCTATATTGTTAGCAAATTTTTCTGAAGGTGGACACACAATCAGTAACGATTTAGCTGAATTGATTAAAGGAGATAAAAAAGACTATTCACGTAATAGCGTAGAGGAAGAAATAAAACTAACTGTTGATAAAGTTCCAGGTGACAAAGGACAAGAAGCATTAAAGGCATCAGTTAAGTTATTTAAACAATTGCGTATATGGATTTGGGAAGTTCAAAAACGAAATGGTAAACATCACGGTACTTTTGCATATGTAGTTATTGAAGAACATGATTGGTCGTTTGATGATGAGGGCGACAAGATAGAAATTACTGCTAAAGTTAAATTTAATAGTGCTGATGGTGAAGTAGATGAATTACCAGAAGAATGGTTAAATCCTAGCGAAGCTGGCACAACTGTTGAATTTGAAAACATGAATGAATATGAA
>NZ_JBICNX010000160.1:0-1038 GCF_043107035.1 Staphylococcus sp. 231237_7MaSpsaltlick | reverse complement strand
ACCAAAAGTAAATGATAGAGATAGTAATGGCGTGTTAGACACAGACCAACTGTCTGAGGCGGAACAAGCAATTGAAGCAGTGGAAGAAGCTAAGCAAGTTGCAGACGATAAGTTAGCGGAAATCACATCTGATGGATTAGTAAATTAAACAATGTACCAAACGGTACAACAGGTAAAGATGGATTACAAACTCGTTTAGACCAAATTGGTTCAGTGACAACACCGGAAGTAAATGACCGAGATAGTAATGGGGTTAAAGATACAGACCAATTATCAGAGGCAGAAGAAGCGATTGAAGCAGCGGAAGAAGCTAAGCAAGCTGCAGATAACAAGTTGTCTGAGATTACGTCTGATAACTTAGTAAATCCAAGTGAAAAAGCCGAATTAGATAAATTAATCGAAACGTTAGAAACAGCTAAAGTAGAAGCTTCGACGAAATTAAACAATGTACCAGACGGTACAACAGGTAAAGACGCATTACAAACACGCTTAAACCAAATTGGTTCAGTGACAACACCGGAAGTAAATGACCGAGATAGTAATGGGGTTAAAGATACAGACCAATTATCAGAGGCAGCACAAGCAATTACGGCAGTAGAAGAAGCTAAAAAAGCAGCAGCTAACAAGTTGTCTGAGATTACGTCTGATAACTTAGTAAATCCAAGTGAGAAAGCTGAGTTAAATCAACTTATCGAAGCGTTAGAAACAGCTAAGGCAGATGCTTCGACGAAATTGAGTAGTGTACCAAACGGTACACCAGGAAAAGATGCACTACAAACACGTCTAGACCAAATTGATCCAGTGACAGCGCCAGAAGTGAATGATCGAGATAGTAACGGTGTTTTAGACACTGAACAATTATCAGAGGCAGAACAAGCAATTGAAGCAGTAGAGCAAGCTAAGAAAGCAGCAGATAACAAGTTAACTGAAATCACATCGGATAGCTTAGTAAACCCAGAAGAAAAAGCCGAATTAGAACAACTCATCGAAGCATTAGAAACAGCTAAAGTAGAAGCTTTGACGAAATTAAACAATGTA
>NZ_JBICNX010000015.1:0-112077 GCF_043107035.1 Staphylococcus sp. 231237_7MaSpsaltlick | reverse complement strand
TAGCTATGTATGGACGGGATAAGTGCTGAAAGCATCTAAGCATGAAGCCCCCCTCAAGATGAGATTTCCCAACTTCGGTTATAAGATCCCTCAAAGATGATGAGGTTAATAGGTTCGAGGTGGAAGCATAGCGATATGTGGAGCTGACGAATACTAATCGATCGAAGACTTAATCAATTTTTAAATGTTTTGTTTTGGTTGAATCATATTTTACTTACTATCTAGTTTTGAATGTATAATTTCATACATTTCATTGTCTGGTGACAATGGCAAAGAGGTCACACCTGTTCCCATGCCGAACACAGAAGTTAAGCTCTTTAGCGCCGATGGTAGTCGGACTTACGTTCCGCAAGAGTAGGACGTTGCCAGGCAGCATTATAGGATGCGATGAGCCGAGACCGAGAGGTCTCTTTTTTTATGCGCGAAGAGCTTAACTTCAATAGAGAGTAATGGTCGGTTGCAACGGAATACATGAGCAGAAGCTCATGCATAAGTGGTGACTAACTCCCGCTAACTCAATAAATTGAAAATGGTCCTTAAAAGGCCGAGACATATAAAATTTACGTCTCGGCCATAATATACATATAATTATTGTTAAGAAGATTCCTTTAACATACATAATTAAATGAGTAGGGAATAAAGCATTTTATTTTCATTAATATAAATATTAGAATTATCAAACTCGTCTACATTTGCTTTTAAGTTATCTAAATCTTTGTGGTTATTTAATTGGATACCTATGATTACTGTACCTGTATTTTGAGAAGATTTTTTAAGATACTCAAATTTAGTTATATCATCTTTAGGTCCAAGGACTTCATTAACAAACTCTCTTAGTGCACCAGGACGTTGTGGAAAATTTAAAATAAAATAATGTTTCATTTCTTCGAATAATAAAGAACGTTCTTCAATCTCTTTCATTCGATTAATATCATTATTACCACCGCTGACTACACATACAACTGTTTTGCCTTTGATTTCTGATTGATATTGATCAAGTGCTGCGACGCTTAAGGCACCAGCAGGTTCTGCAATAATAGCTTGTTTTGAGTACATATCTAAAATAGTTGAACAAACAGCACCTTCATGTACTTGAACGTAGTCATCAACTACATTTCTACAAATATCAAATGTGATTTGACCTACACGCGCTACAGATGCGCCATCAACAAATTTATCTATATCAGGTAATGTGACAATTTGTTTTTCTAAAACTACTGAAGCATACATACTGCTTGCACCAGCAGGTTCTACACCAATAATCGAAGTTTCAGGAGCATGTTCTTTAAAGTAAGTGCCTACACCTGAAATTAAACCGCCACCACCGATTGCAGCAAATAAATAATCAAATTGAATATCATCTTCTTGTGATTGTTCAATTATTTCTTTTGCTAGTGTCCCTTGTCCAGCAATTGTAAAAATATTATTGAAAGGATCAATAAAGTTCATTTTATTTTCTTCTGTATATACAAGGGCTTCTTTTAAGCAATCATCAAATGTATCTCCAGTTAAAACTACTTCAGTATTACTGCCACCAAAGAATTTCACTTGATTGATTTTTTGTAATGGGGTAGTTACTGGCATAAAAATCACTGCATTTAAATTCAACTTACTAGCAGTATATGCTACACCTTGAGCGTGGTTACCAGCACTAGCACATGTAATGCCGTTTTGGCGATCAATATCATTTAGTGCAATAATTGCATTATATGCACCTCTAAGTTTAAATGATCTTACCCATTGTAAATCTTCACGCTTGAGATAAACATTACAATCATATTTATGAGATAAATAATGATCTTTTTGTAAGGGCGTCTCTTTAGCAATATCTTTTAATTGTAAATAAGCTTCATCGATATCTTTAGAAGACACAGTAGTTTTTACAGTCATATGATTTCACACCTTTATTTATTAATTTAGTAATTAGTTAATACGTTTTTGCTGATTCATAAGATTTTATTGCATCTTCGTATTGTAAAGTCAATGCAATATCATCAAGCCCGTTAACGAGTTTATTCTTCCAAGTTTCATCAATTTCAAAATCAAAAGATTTATCTGATGTAGAAACTGTTTGATTTGGTAAGTCTACAGTAATTTCACCTGCTTGTGCAAGATATTTTCTTACATCTTCATCTAATACTATTGGTAACATCGCATTTTTAGTACAATTCATATAAAAGATATCACTATAACTACCAGCGATAATAATATCAAAACCGTAGTCTTTAAGGGCCCAAGCTGCGTGTTCACGGCTTGAACCACAACCAAAGTTTTCACCAGTAATTAATATCGTAGCATCTTTATATTCAGGTTTATTTGGGTTAAAGTCTGGATTATCTGATCCATCATCTAGATAGCGCCACTCATCAAATGCAAAAGGGCCAAAACCTGATTTTGATATGCGTTTCAAATGTACTTTGGGTATAATTTGATCGGTATCAATATTATCATGGAATAAGGGAACTACTTTACCTGTATAAGTAGTAATAGGTTTAATTTCCATATTAGACAACCACCTTTCTTACATCTACAAACTTCCCGTTAATTGCTGCAGCTGCTGCCATTGCAGGGGAAACTAGGTGAGTCCGTGCACCTTTACCTTGTCGACCTTCAAAGTTTCGATTGCTAGTTGATGCACAATGTACGCCATCAGGTACTTGGTCAGGGTTCATACCTAGACACATTGAGCAACCAGGTTCACGCCAATCAAATCCTGCTTCTTTGAAAATTTTATCAAGACCCATTTTTTCAGCCTCGATTTTCACAGTACGCGATCCAGGTACCACAATAGCTGTAATATTTGGATGAACTTTATTTCCTTTTATGATATGACTAGCTTCAACCAAATCAGAGAGACGAGCATTTGTACATGATCCTAAGAATACATATCCTAGGTTAATATCTTCAGCTTTTTGACCAGGTTGCAGACCCATATAATTATAAGCACGCTCATCGTTAACATTTTCTATTTCAGGGAAAGGTGTATGGAAACTTACGCCCATTTCTGGACTTGTCCCCCATGTTACTTGAGGCTCTAAATCAGATACATCCATTTCAATGACTCTATCAAATTCAGCGTCTTCATCTGTATAGAGTTCACGCCACGCATCAATATCATATTCAAAGTTAGTGGCATAAGGACGGCCCTTAACATAATCAAATGTAGTATCATCAGGAGCCATCATACCGTATTTTGCACCTGCTTCAATAGCCATGTTACAAATAGTCATTCTTGCTTCCATAGATAGGTTTTGAATTGTTTCACCAGCAAATTCCAATGCATAACCTGTACCAAAATCAACACCATATTGGTTAATTAAATATAGAATAATATCTTTTGCATAAACACCAGTAGGCAATTGACCAGTGACTTCAATTTTTAGATTCTTAGGTTTAGTTTGCCAAAGTGATTGTGTCGCAAAAACATGTTCAACTTCACTTGTACCAATACCGAAAGCAATTGCACCAAACGCACCATGTGTTGCAGTGTGTGAATCTCCACATACTATAGTTTTCCCTGGCTGTGTTAAACCAGTTTCAGGACCAACCATGTGGACAATCCCTTGTTCATCAGAGCCCATGTCAAAGATATGAACACCAAATGCTTTAGCATTATTTTGCAAAGTCGTAATTTGTTTATTTGCAATTTCATCTTTAATATTAAAAATATCTACTGTTGGTACATTATGGTCAAGCGTAGCATAAGTCAAGTCTGGTCTACGTAGTTGTCTATTATTAAGTCTTAATCCTTCAAAAGCTTGAGGAGATGTGACTTCATGTATAAGGTGCAAATCTATATATAATAACTGCGGGTCACCTTCTTTACCAGTTAGTACATGTTTGTTCCAAACTTTATCAAATAGTGTTTTACCCATATGACATCTCCTCCTTTTTAAAGATTTTTCTTAACGTAATTAAAAATATCAGATGTATTATAATCTCCATTGAGATCGCGTGTTGTTTTGCCTTCTTTAATTAATTGATAAATAACTGATTCTAATTTATCAGCTGCGTTATTTTGGTTTAAACTTTCTCTAAGACACATCACAACAGATAGTAGCATACCAAATGGATTTGCAATATCTTGGTTAGCAATATCTGGTGCAGAGCCATGTATAGGTTCATAAAGTCTAGGACCCCGTTCACTAAAGCTTGCAGAAGGTGATAAACCTAGAGAACCTGGGATTACAGATGCTTCATCGCTTAAAATATCGCCGAATAAATTTTCTGTAACAATGACATCGAATTGTGCTGGATTAGTGATTAAGTGCATCGCACAAGCATCAACAAGTAAATGGTTCACTTCAACTTCAGGGTACTCATGGGCGACATCATTAATCACTTGACGCCATAATTTACTGGAAGATAATACATTTTCTTTATCAACTGAAGTTAATTTTTTATGACGCTTTTGAGCTAAATCAAAGCCAACTCTAGCAATTCTTTCAATTTCAGTTCTAGTATAAGTTAATGAATCGAGTGCGTCGTTATCATTTAATTGTTTTGGCTCACCGAAATAGATACCACCGGTTAGCTCTCTTACTATAATGAAATCTGTACCTGCAACACGTTCTTCTTTAATAGGGGATAAATGGCTAGTGCCATTCGTAACTGTAGTAGGGCGTATATTTGCAAACAGACCTAAAGCTTTACGAATACCTAATAAACCTTGTTCTGGTCTATTATTAGGATCTGTCCAATTAGGTCCCCCCACAGCACCTAATAGAATTGCGTCTGCATTTTTACAAGCATTTAATGTTGATTCTGGAAGTGGTTCACCGTGATTATCAATGGCAATGCCACCAAAATCATGTGTTTCTATACCATAATCAAAATTAAAGGATTTACTGAGTTGTTGTAATACTTCTAATGAACCATTCAATATTTCAGGTCCAATTCCATCTCCTGGAAGGGCTACAATCTTATGGCTCATGAGTGAATACCTTCTTCCTCATGAGTATTTGCTACATATTTGGCATGCGCTTCAACATATGATTTACAAGAAGCTAATAAGATATCATGGTCAATACCTACACCAGTAACAATTTGATCATCTATCTTAATTTGTACATGTACTTCTGCTTGAGCGTCTGTACCTTCAGTTACTGAATCTATGCGATACTCAATAAGTTCTGTATTGCGATCAAAAATACGATCAACAGCGTTATATACGGAAACAATTGATCCAGTACCAATACTTGAATCTTGATAGGTGTTACCATCTTTATCTTTAATAACGACAACTGCACTTTGTAGACCATTAGATACAAATTGGAGCTGTAATGTTTCTACTTTATATATTGCATTTTGTTCATGCTCTGTACCTTGAATTAATGCATGAATGTCACGATCTGTGACTGATTTCTTCTTATCTGCAATTGTTTTAAACTGTTTAAATAATGCTTTTTGATCTTCTGGTTCTACATCGTAACCTAAAGCTACTAGTTTTTCTGCAAAGGCATGCTTACCTGATAGTTTTCCAAGAGGTAGTTCAGTAGTTTTTACACCAACTAGTTGCGGCGTCATAATTTCATATGTTTCTGGGTTTTTCAGTACGCCGTCTTGATGAATACCAGATTCATGACTGAATGCATTTTGTCCGACTATTGCCTTATTTCTAGGGACTCGGATACCTGCAAATCTAGCAATTAAATCTGAAGTTTGTTTGGTTTCTTGTAGATTGATTTTTGTTTGATTATTGTAATGATCTTGTCGAACGTAAAGGCCGAGAGCAACTTCCTCGAGGGCTGTATTACCTGCACGTTCCCCAATACCATTTAATGTACCTTCGATGCGTTTCGCACCATTTTCAATTGCTGCCATACTATTTGCTACAGCTAGTCCAAGGTCATCATGACAATGCGCACTATAAATTACTTCATGGTTAGTTGTTATTGATTCTTGCAGTGTTTTGAAAATTTGGCCATATTCTTTAGGATAACTGAATCCTACAGTATCAGGTATATTGATAACACTGGCTCCGGCGTCTACAGCTGTTTGAACACATTCGATTAAAAATGATGGTTCTGTTCTTGTAGCGTCTTCAGGTGAAAATTGAACGACATCAAAGTATTGTTTCGCATAAGCTACATGCTCTTTAATTGAAGCTAATACTTCTTCTTTAGACATCATTAATTTTGAATCTCGGTGTATTGGACTAGTCGCTATAAAAACATGAATTCTCGGTTTTGCAGCTTCTTTTGTAGCTTCATATACAGCATCTATATCTTTCTTTACACAACGTGCTAATCCACAAACTGCAGTTGTAGTTAATGCTCTAGATATTGCTTCAACAGATTTGAAACTACCAGTACTTGATGCAGGAAAACCCGCTTCTATGATATCGACGCCCCATTTTTCCAGTTGTCTTGCTATCTTCAATCTTTCATCGAATGAAAAGTTTACTCCAGGTGTTTGTTCACCGTCTCTAAGTGTTGTATCAAAAATTTGAATATGGCTACTCATTTTCAACATCTCCTATTTCTAAATTTTAGACACAATTGCTAAGTCGTAAGTATTAAAGAATCTCAAAGAGGGGAGAAAATTAAGCGTGATTATACCTAATGAGATTCTTCTTACTACGAGTTAACAAATATAGTGTCTATTTATTTTTCAATACTTTTAGATTTAATGAATGGCATCATTTCACGAAGATCTCTACCAACTGCTTCGATTTGATGTCCATGTTGTTCTTCACGTAGTTTGTGGAATTCTTCAAAGTTATTTTCATTATCTTTAATAAAGCGATCACTGAAGTTTCCTTTTTGAATATCTTCTAGTACAGCTTTCATATTATCTTTTACATCTGGTGTGATAACACGTGGACCAGAAACATAGTCGCCAAACTCTGCTGTATTAGAAATTGAATAACGCATGTTTTCCATTCCGCCTTCATACATTAAATCAACGATAAGTTTCATTTCATGTAATACTTCGAAGTAAGCAATTTCAGGTTGATAACCCGCTTCTACTAACGTTTCGAAACCAGATTGGATTAATTTAGTAGTACCACCACATAATACTGCTTGTTCACCAAATAAATCAGTCTCAGTTTCTTCTTTAAATGAAGTTTCTAATACACCTGCACGAGTTGCTCCGATACCTTTTGCATAGCTTAATGCTAAATCAGTAGCTTCACCACTAGCATCTTGCTCAACAGCAAATAGGGCAGGGACTGCACTACCTTCAGCGAATGTACGACGTACTAAATGTCCTGGTCCTTTTGGTGCAACTAGGAATACATCTACGTCTTCTGGTGGTTGAATTACACCGAAATGAATATTAAATCCATGTGCAAATACTAATGCATTATTAGGTTCTAAATTAGGTGCAACTTCTTCTTTATATACTTGTCCTTGGATTTCATCTGGTAAAAGTACCATGATAACATCAGCTTGTTTTGCTGCTTCATTTACAGGGTATACTTCGAAGCCATCATCTTTTGCTTTATCAAAAGAACGTCCATGTCTGATACCGATAATTACGTCATAACCGTTGTCTTTTAAATTTTGAGCGTGGGCGTGTCCTTGAGATCCATAGCCTAAGACTGCTACTTTTTTACCTTGTAAAGCGTCTTTCGTTACTGATTGGTCATAATAAACTGTTGTCATAATAAAATCCTCCATGTTTTTTAAAATTTAGTTATTGTTGTTTCAAAACTATACTAAAGCTGCTGAACCGGTTCTTGAAACTTGTTCAATTTGATATGATGATAGATCATCTAATAAATTATCCATCGTATATTGTGGACCTGAAGCTTGAAGGTAAGTATACTCATCTTCATTTTTCAATATAGAGACTAGCGCATCATAAGGTTTGATTACTTTTTGTAAGTCTTGTTGATTTATTGGTTTTTGTAATTTCACCAATACCAATTCTCTATTGTAAGTATTGGTTTCTGTAATATCTTCAACGTCTATGATATTAATTTGTTTTTCAAGTTGTTGTAATAAATTACGTAATACATCTGTATCTGGTACTTCTGCTACAAACGTTATATCAGATATACCTTCCTCTAATGTAGGTGTCGCAGAGAGTGTAACGATGTTAAATTGTCTACGAACGAAAATACTCGTTAATCTATTTAATGTACCAGCTTTATCTCTTACCTTAGTTCTAAATGTCCTTCTCATAATAGTCCCTCCATCTCATGGTTGGCTTTACCACTTGGTACCATAGGAGTTACTGGTTCGATTGGTGAAATACGAACGTCGATTAGTGCTGGTCCATCGTGTTGGAAAGCCGCATCAATTTGTTGTTCTAATTGTGCAGGATCATCAACGATATATCCTTTGACATTATATGCTTCAGCGATTTTTAAAAAGTCTGGTTGACCATTAAATACTGAATGTGAGAAACGTTTATTGAAAAACTTATCTTGCCATTGTTTAACCATACCTAGGGTACCGTTATTAACAATTACAATTTTTATATCAAGGTTGTATTCTTCTAAAATTGCCATTTCTTGATTGGTCATTTGGAAACCACCGTCGCCTACAAAGCAAATAACTGTTTTATCAGGTTCTGCAAGTTTTGCTCCAATAGCAGCAGGGATACCAAATCCCATTGTTCCTAAACCACCACTTGTTACAATTTGCCCGTGGTCTTTGAATGGGTAGTACTGAGCAACCCACATTTGATGTTGACCCACATCGGTTGTTACGATTGCATCTCCATTTGTGATTTCGCCTATATACTCAATTGTACGTTGTGGCTTGGAGAAAACACCTTGCTCATCTTCTTGATAGGCAAAAGGTTGATTTACTTTGTTTTCATTACAAGTTTCTAACCATGCTTCATGTTTAATTGAATAGCTATCAAAATCTAATAGTGCCTCTAATGTAGCTTTACAATCTGCAACAATGCCCAAATCTACTTTGATTATTTTATTAATTTCTGATGGATCGATGTCTACGTGAACAATCTTAGCGTTTGGCGCAAATTCATCTGGATTACTAGCTAAACGGTCATCAAAACGACTACCAAAGTTGATGAGTAAATCACATTCAGTTAATGCCATATTACTGGCGTATGATCCATGCATACCGCCCATACCCAAGAAATAGGGGTTTTCATATGGTATTGCACCAAGCCCAAGTAATGTACTAACTACTGGTAATTGATGTCTATTTATAAATTCAGTAAATACATCATTCGCTTTTGCATGGTTAATGCCTGCACCAGAAAGAACAACGGGTTTTTTAGAGCTTTTTAAATAATCACGAAGCTTTTGTATGTCTTCCTTTGCTGGTTGATTTGGCACTGTATAACCTGGTAATTCAATTTCGTTTGTGATTTGAGCGTTGGTCGATAAGATTCCCATATCTTTAGGGAAATCGATAACCACAGGACCTTTTCTACCACTATTAGCGATATAGAAAGCTTCATGGATTATTTTAGGAATATCACTAACATTTTTAACTTGGTAGTTATGTTTTGTTATTGGTGTTGTCATAGAAAGTAAATCTGCTTCTTGAAAGGCATCTTTACCTATGCCTGGTGTTGCTACTTGTCCAGTGATCACTACCAAAGGTAACGAATCACTATAAGCATCAGCGATACCAGTGATAGCATTTGTTGCCCCTGGACCACTCGTGACAACAACTACACCAGTATTGCCTGATACACGTGCATAACCCTCTGCTGCATGAGTAGCACCTTGTTCATGTCTTGCTAGAATATGCTTGATTTTACCTTCATAAAAAGTGTCATAAAGCGGAAGAACCGCGCCACCAGGATATCCAAATATAAAATCTACTTTTTCATTTGCAAGAGATTCAACGAGCAATTCTGAACCAGATTTCATTTCATCTATTGTTTCTTGTTCTAATTCAACTTCAGGTTCAACAGTTTCAGCGGCTTCTAAATAATCAAAATTTTCTGACATTTCTTGTTCAAGCGTTTCAGTTTGTCTAGACATAGTGCTCACTCCTTAAATTAGATTTTCTGGTACTTGCATGATGCCACCTGTATTAGCGCTTGTTACTAAAGCAGTGTAACGTGCAAGATAACCTGTTTTTACTTTTGCTTTAAATGGTTTTAAATCTTGTTTTCTAGCTTCTAATGTTTCGGTTGATACTTCAACGTCTAAAGTTCTGTTTGTTAAATCAATTGTAATTTCATCACCGTCCTTGATGAGACCAATTGGGCCACCTGAAGCTGCTTCTGGAGATACATGGCCTACTGCGATACCACGTGTTGCACCTGAGAAACGGCCATCTGTTATTAAAGCTACATCCTTACCTAATCCTCTACCTACAATTGAGGAAGTAGGGGCTAACATTTCTGGCATTCCAGGACCGCCTTTAGGACCTTCGTATCTAATAACTACTACGTGACCTTCACGAACAATATGGTTATCAATTGCTTCAACTGCTTCATCGTGTGAATCAAAACAAATTGCTTTACCTTTAAATACTTTAATAGATGGATCAACGCCGCCAACTTTTATAACTGCACCTTTTGGCGCTATGTTACCGTATAAAATGGATAAACCACCTTGTTTATCATAAGGGTTATCAAGATGCCTAATAACATCATTGTTTAAAATTGCTTTGTCTTCATTATTTTCTCGTAATGTTTTGCCTGTAGCTGTTATTCTGTCTGGATGAAGTGTACCTTCTTTTTTGAACAATTCATTGATGATTGCAGGAACACTACCAGCTTCATGTACATCATGCATTGAATATGAAGAGCTAGGTGCAATTTTTGAAAGATAAGGTGTCTTTTTGGCAATTTCATTGATTCGTGTTAAATCATAATCGATACCCGCTTCGTTAGCAATTGCTAGTGTGTGTAATACAGTATTTGTTGAACCACCCATTGCCATGTCTAAAGCGAATGCGTCATCAATTGCTTCTCGTGTTACGATATCTTTTGGTTTTAAATCGTTTTTAATGTTATCTACTAATTTAAATGCTGCTTCTCTAATCATTTCTCTGCGTTGGTCACTCACTGCTAATGCTGTACCATTGTATGGAAGGGCAAGTCCTAATACTTCCATTAAACAGTTCATTGAATTGGCTGTGAACATTCCAGAACACGAACCACAAGTAGGACACGCATTTTGTTCCATATCTAAGAATTCTTCTTTCGAAATTGAACCATCTTTAAAGGCTCCTACAGCTTCAAACATTGATGATAACGTTAAAGCTTTTCCTTCAGAAGATAGTCCTGCTTTCATAGGGCCGCCCGAACAAAAGATTGCAGGGACGTTTGTTCTTACTGCAGCTAATAACATACCAGGTGTTATTTTGTCACAGTTTGGAATGTAAAATACGCCATCAAACCAGTGTGCATTAATTACAGTTTCTGCAGCGTCTGCGATGATTTCTCTAGAGGGTAGGGAGTATCTCATTCCAATATGACCCATTGCGATACCATCATCAACGCCGATTGTGTCAAATTCAAAGGGAATTGCGCCTGCTTCACGAATTGCTTCTTTGGCAATATCTGCTAATTCTCTCAGATGTACATGTCCAGGGACAATGTCGATATACGAATTACAAATTGCCACGAAGGGCTTGTTCATATCTGTTGGTTTTTCTAATGCACCAGTAGCGTGCAAAAGACTTCTTGCTGGAGCTTGCTGATCTCCTTTTTTGATCATATCGCTTCTCATATCTAATTCCCCCATAAAATTGAAAATAAAAAAGCGTCCCAATAAATAATTGGGACGCTTTTAAGTCCCATTCAACTAGAATAAGGACTTAAACGTTTAGTAGTTTCTTTACTAAAGTTCCAGTCCTATGAGCATAATAAAATGACTAAAATATTTGAAGTTGTTGGTTGATATTGCGTTGTATTTTTGGTCATTTTATTATACTCCTCTCGATAGAATGGTTTATTTTTTTGATTTGTTTGAAATGTCTAAAAATTTGATAAATTAAATTTACTACATCATATTGCCTATGTCAACAATTTTTTGTAATTTTCTATCAATTCAAACTATTCTAATTTGGTAAGAACTTGTTTCACTTTGAAGTAATATTGGAAAAAATTTGTTAAACTATAATAGTTAATTTTATGTAGATAAAAAGTTATAAGGATGTATACACTCAAAATTTATATTTAAGCTTTCCAAAGTTTATTGCACAACAGTGGCTGCTAATGCATAAGCGACACTAATCCAAATAAATTTGGAAGTGGAAAGAGGAACGCCTTAGCTTAAAGCAAATGCATAAGCGACACTAATCCAAATAAATTTGGAAGTAGAAAGAGGAACGCCTTAGCTTAAAGCAAATGCATAAGCGACACTAATCCAAATAAATTTGGAAGTGGAAAGAGGAATGCCTTAGCTTAAAGCAAATGCATAAGCGACACTAATCCAAATAAATTTGGAAGTGTCGCTAAAAAAGAGGGAGAGGAATATGATAAAAATTAATAATATAAATGACATGTCACGTTTTGGTGAGGTGTTAACTAAACATCTATCTGCCGGTGATTTAATTTTACTGAATGGAGACTTAGGTGCTGGAAAGACAACTTTAAGCCAGTTTATTGGAAAGTCATTAGGCGTAAAACGCAACATTAATTCTCCAACATTTAATATTATAAAGTCATACCAAGGTACGGATTTAAAATTACATCATATGGATTGTTATAGATTAGAAGATTCAGAAGAAGATTTAGGTTTTGATGAATATTTTGAAGATGAGGCTGTAATTCTAATTGAATGGAGTCAATTTATAGCAGAATTTTTACCCGAGCATTATTTATCTGTTAATATTCAAACAGAAAATGATGCCGAGCGCACAATAACAATAAATGCTCAAGGAGAGCATTATCTTAGAATTAAGGAGGACGTTGAACGTGAACTATCTGCTAATTGATACATCTAATCAGCCCTTATCAGTTGCTGTAATGCAAGATGATAAAGTGCTAAACGAGATAAATACTAACGAAAAAACAAATCATTCAGTACAATTAATGCCAGCTATTTCCAAAGTGATTACTGACAGTCAATTAGCAAAAGAAGATATAGATTCCATTGTAGTAGCCGAGGGACCAGGTTCGTATACTGGTCTAAGAATTGGCGTTACTGTAGCTAAAACATTAGCCTATGCCTTAAATGCTAAACTTTATGGTGTATCTTCACTAAAAGCACTCGCCGCGACAGCAATTGAAGAAACTGGTTTAATCGTACCAATATTTGACGCACGACGTGAAGCGGTTTATACAGGCGTTTATAAAAAAGAAAATGGGCGATTAAAGCAAATTATAAAAGATCAATATATATCAATTAAAGCATTGTTAGATTTATTACACGAACTAGCTGAACCATATAAATTTATTGGGATAGATAGCGAAAAGTTAGAGGCGTTATTAGATAATTCTTGTATTCCAAACTTACCACAAGCCAAGTATATGCAAGCACTCATAGATCAACCAACCGAAGTACATCAATTTAAACCAAACTATATTAAAGTATCTGAGGCTGAAAGAAATTGGTTAAACCAACAGAACAAGAGTTAAATATTCGGTTAATGAATTTGGGGGACGTCCCTCAAGTATTTGATATAGAAAGAAATAGTTTTAATGATAGTAGTTGGTCAATTGATGCATTTTATCATGAAGTAGAAAAAAATGAATTTGCACATTACTTTATTATAGAATTTAATGAAAAAATAATTGGCTATATAGGTGTTTGGATTGTTATAGATCAAGCACAAATAACTACGGTTGCGATAGATGAATCTTATAGAGGCTATGGTTTAGGACAATTATTACTCAAATATGCAATGAATTATGTCCAAACTAAATGTGAAATAATGAGTTTAGAAGTGCGCGTAGATAATGAAATCGCGCAACATGTTTATACAAACTTAGGTTTTCAATATGGTGGTAAGCGAAAAAATTATTACGGTGAAGGTGAGGATGCAATAGTTATGTGGGTGAATTTAAATGAATGAAGCAACAATAATATTAGCAATTGAATCCAGTTGTGATGAAACAAGTGTCAGTGTTATTAAAGATGGGACAGAGATATTAAGTAATATTGTTCTAAGTCAAATTGAAAGTCATAAAAGATTTGGTGGCGTCGTACCAGAAGTAGCGAGTAGACATCATGTTGAAGGTATTACAGCTACTATTGATGAGGCGCTGAATACTGCTGATGTAACAATGAAGCAAGTTGACGCAGTAGCAGTCACACAAGGTCCAGGCTTGATAGGGGCATTGCTAGTAGGTATAAATGCTGCGAAAGCACTGGCATTTGCGTACGACAAACCGTTAATCCCAGTACATCATATAGCAGGTCATATATACGCAAACCATTTAGAAAAGCCACTCCAGTTTCCAGTTATGTCCTTAATCGTTTCGGGCGGACATACAGAATTAATTTATATGAAAAATCATTTGAACTTTGAGGTAATTGGTGAAACTAGAGATGATGCCGTAGGTGAAGCATATGACAAGGTAGCTAGAACCATTGGTCTTAGTTATCCAGGTGGGCCACAAGTTGATAAATTAGCAGTTCAGGGTCAAGATAGCTATGATTTTCCAAGAGTATGGTTAGATAAAGATAGTTATGATTTTAGTTTTAGTGGATTAAAAAGTGCAGTAATAAACAAACTTCATAACGTTCGACAAAAAGGTTTAGAAATTAACGAAGCGGATGTTGCCACAAGTTTTCAAAATAGTGTTGTTGAAGTATTAGTTGGTAAATCCATAGCAGCATGTGAAGCTTATAATGTAAACCAACTTATTGTTGCAGGTGGTGTAGCGAGTAATAAAGGTTTAAGATCTGCATTATCTGAAGCTTGTGAAAGTCACAATATCACACTCTCAATACCAAGCCCTAAACTATGTACAGATAATGCTGCTATGATTGGTGCAGCGGCTCACTATTTATATCATGCAGGCATAACAGCAGATATGACATTGAACGGTGTTAACAGTTTAGATATTGAAGCATTTACAGTTAAATAATTAGTGAAAATTACTAACTTAATATTAGGTAGTTACTTTCAAAAAAGTCCTGGACATCAATAAATGTCTTGGACTTTTTCATGTTTATCAGACTTATGGATATTGAATAAATTGGTTGCTGTTCTTTAAGTTTTTAACTATTTAAGGTTGTCGTGCAAAAAATTAAAATTCCAAACTTTATAACAACAGAATATGGGTATAGGTAGTTTATAGAGAGTTAAATAATTGATTTAATATGTGTTGATGTTTAACACAACAAGGAGGATGTTAATAATGAAAGCAGTTCAATACTTTAATTTTCAAAATAGTTTAGCCGCGTTAAACTTTTATGAAGAGCATTTTGGCGCGACGGATATACAACGTGTAGGTGGAGACCATGAAATGTTCGCAGATATGCCTGAAGAATATCAAGTGGATGCAGATTTTACAATGAACGCCTCATTTAATATACTTGGCGAAACATTTTATTGCAGTGACACATGGAAAAATAAAAAAATAGATAATAGTGGTGCGATTGTTACATTTACATTTGATGGCTCGAATGAATCTGAAAAAGAAACAGCGAAAGCGTTTTTTGATAAAGCAGTAGCAGCAGGGTGCGAAGTAACGATGCCATTAGGTAAAACAGAATGGTCAGATCTTTATGGCATGTTTAATGATCCATTTGGCGTTACTTGGATGATTAACGCAGAATAAATCATGAATTTAAGTCGAATCTTTATAACAAATAAACTGAATTATACAAATCGAGAGGTTGGATTATATCACCATCCTCTCGATTGTGGTTATAGGTCACAACAAACAAAATGAAATACATTTTTGCGATTAGTTTTTGTGGTTTGCGGTTGACTTTGCACGATTATAAATTTGGTTTGGAAACGACATAATCCTAAGTAATTCTATTGCATTGCGAGTGTCAGCTTTACCAGGCTTAATCTTAAAGTCGAATGAAATATTATCTTCAGTTATAGATTCGTTAAAATGATAGTTTGAATACATATTGTCTAATAAAGTTGAGAGTTCAATATCGTGTGTAGCAGCTATAACAGTATAACCCTTGAGTTGGTCGAGATAACTCAAGACAGACTCTGAGGCAGCAATGCGCTCTGTTGTATTTGTGCCTTTAAAAATTTCATCAATGAAGCAATAAACTTTTGTAGTCGTTGTGATTTCAAATAGACGTTTAATAGACTTGATTTCGGTCATGAAGTAACTATCTCCTGTCAAGATATCATCTTGGTTGACCATTGAGGTATAAATCATACCAGGTTTATACTCAAATTTCTCAGCTGTAGCAGTATTAATGGTTTGCGATAATATTAGATTAAGCGCAACAGCTTTCATAAATGTAGATTTACCTGATGCGTTTGAACCAGTTAGTAAAATATGATTGTCTATTGCTAAATCGTTTGGAACTGCGTCATTAATCAATGGATGTGTTAATTGTTCAAAATGAATAACATCTTTTTCTACAACCTGAGGAACTGTATAATGATCTAGAGTTTCTCTCCATAAGGCCACGGCGTAGTGATTATCAATATTAGCGATGTATTCATAGCATGCCATTACTTCATCTTCGTACTTTTTAAAACTGTTTTGAATTAAATGAAATAGATGGTAATCCATCATAAAGATTAATTTGAATAATAACGAAAACACAGATGTTTCGTCGTTTGAGTTCACACGACCTAATAAGCCACTAAATTTGCGTGCAGTAACAAAATGTTTAAAGTCAATATCTAGATCGGGTGCAAGCTCATGTTGTTGGATAGCATACGCTTTTTTAATAACGGTTGAAGTGTAGAACATTGAATTTAAATCTTGTTCATAGGTCTTTTTTAAAAATCCACTTAATATCATATTAAAGATAGCTGAAAAAATAGTTAAAGTTATGCCAATGCTAGGCGTAAAAATGGATATTATTATAAAAATTAATGGTAGGTAAGTACAAAGCATAAAAAAATTATTGCGTTTAATCGATGAAATTTGGTCTGGAAAAGTAGGATAGATTGCTTTTCCAATTTGTGCTAAATGTAGAGATACTTTATTTCTGAAACCCGTGTTGATTTTAAAATCAGAAATAAGTTTAGCATCTGTTACTTGAAACATATTTTTTAAAGTTGCAAAGAGTCTCATTTCACCAATAGCTGTAAAGTTAAAATTCATATTATGAAATACGCTATCAAGGTTTAAATCTGACCATGTTTTTTCATCTATCAATGTTTCACTGTTATATTTGTGTTTATATGTATCAAATTGATAACGATAAGTATGATTCGGTCGAATGAAGGTTTCTAATGGACGTTTATTCGACCATAATGGCTTGATATCATGCATGAGTTTTTTGTTGGCGACAATGGGTGAGAAAACCATCAATGCCGTACCCAATAAAAGAAAAGCTATGAAGAACCAAAAAATTGCTGGCATGTTTTATTACTCCCTTATTTAATATGTAAATGACTGTGTAATAATTATGCCATTATCATCAAAATTTAACAAACTGAGGTGATTATTTTAATGTCAATAGAGAACATGCGTACTTATCAACAAATAGTGCACAAACTGTGGATAAGTTTGGGCAAAATGTGTGGATACATACCGTTATCTGAATTTTATACGCAATAAAAAATTACTTTTTACTTGTGGGTAACTAGGATAACTTTGTGGATAGCCTTTATTGTAGGGTGAAGGTTGTGAATAGTTATTGTGTATTTCAGGACAAGAAAAAAAGGTAAAGTAGAAAATTCTACTTTACCTTTTGATTTGAATAAGCGTTTATATTAATTTTTCTTGTAATTCTGCCCATTCGACCATGACTTGTTCTAGTTTTTGTTCGATTTCTGATTTTGAAATCGCTAGAGAATTGGCTTTTTCAGGGTCAGAGTATATATCTGGCAATGTAAGTTGATGGTTAATCTCATTTATTTCTTCTTCGTAGGTTTCGATATTTAATTCACATGTTTCAATTTGACGTTCAATTTGACGTTGCTCACGTTTTTGTTGTTTTTGATCAATATATGAGTCATTTTGTTTGATAACCGTATCATTTACTGTTGGATTTTCTAATTCTTCTTTGGCTTTTAATGCAGCTTTTTCTTCTGTTTTTTCAATATAATATTGATAATTTCCTAAATACATTGTGCCACCGTCATAATCTACATCATAAACTTTATTGGCTAATTCATTAATAAAATAACGATCATGAGATACAAACAGTATTGTGCCTTTAAAGTTTGCTAAAGCTTGTTCTAACATTTCTTTTGAATCTATATCTAAATGGTTTGTAGGTTCATCTAAAATGAGGACATTGTTTCGCTCAAGCATTAATAAGGCAAGCTGTAAACGAGCTTTCTCGCCACCCGATAAATCGTTAATTATTTTTTTAACGTCTTCTTGTACAAATAGAAAGCGACCTAAAACAGCACGAATGTCTTTTTCATTCATAGTAGGGTATTGGTCCCATAAGTAATCAAGTATTGTTTTATTTGATTTGAATTCGGCTTGTTTCTGATCATAATAACCAATTTTTAAGTTAGCACCGGTAGTGATTGATCCATTTAATGCATTTTGTATATTGGCAATGGTTTTTATTAAAGTGGATTTCCCAATACCATTAGGACCGATAATTGCAATATGATCTCCTTTTGTTACTTCAAAAGTAATCCCTTTAGTAATCGGAGACTCATAGCCAATCTCTAAATTTTTTATATGGAATACATCATTACCAGTATTACGATCAAATTCAAATTGAATGTTAGCACTTTTAGCATCAATCATAGGTTTATTAATGCGTTCAATTTTTTCTAACATTTTCCTACGGCTCTTAGCCATACCTGTAGTTGAAGCACGAGCAATATTTTTATCGACAAAAGTCTCTAATCGTTTAATTTCAGCTTGTTGACTTTCATATTCTTGCATACGTTTTTCATAATATTTGTCTCTTTGATCAATAAATTGAGCATAATTGCCTACATAATGCTGAACGTCGCCGAGTGCTACGTCATAAATTTGAGTCACAATTTTATCTAAGAAGTACCTATCATGACTGATAATTACAATGGCACCTTTAAAGTAATTTAAATAACTTTCTAACCATTGGGTCGTGTCCATGTCTAAATGGTTGGTGGGTTCGTCCAAAAGTAATAAATCAGGCTCGCTTAATAACATTTGTGCCAAAGATAACCTTGTTTTTTGACCACCGCTAAAGTCATTGATAGGTCGATCAAAATCCGCTTCACTAAAATTTAGTCCATGTAAGACTGTTTTAATTTTGCTTTCATATTGATAGCCATCTTGTTGTTCAAATTGATTGGATAATGCTTCGTAGCGATCGATATGAGATTTATATGTCTCAGTATCGTATTCAGTGGCATGTTGTGCTAACCAATCTGTTTCCAATTTCATTTCTTGTTCTAAATTTTTCATTGCTTCAAACGGTTTAGACATTTCTTCAAATACAGTTTGGTCTGTATTTAATGTCATTTGCTGTGTTAAATAACCAAGTTTTAAATTTTTACTCTTAGAAATATGACCACTATCATAATCTTCAACGCCAGCAATTATTTTCATTAATGTAGATTTTCCCGCACCATTACGGCCTACAATACCAATGCGTTCACCAGTTTTAACTTCAAAATCCACATTATTAAAAATATCTTCACCGTCAAATGATTTAGTTAAATCATTGAGTTGTAATAATATCATCTGATTTTGCACCTCTCTATTCATTATCATTCTACAGTATTCAGCGTGTTGTTAAAACTATCATTGTTTATTTTTATTATTCAGTCATGTATAATGTTGTAGTGATTATAAAATTAATGAATAACAGATAATGAAATAGGGGGACATGATCTTGGCTAATCAAAGCGAAAAGATTCCTCGTGCCACATTGAAACGTTTACCGTTATATTATAGATTCGTCAATACATTAAAATCTAAAGGCATTGATAGAGTTAATTCTAAAGCCATCAGTGAAGGCTTAAATATTGATTCTGCAACGATTCGAAGAGATTTTTCTTATTTTGGTGAGTTAGGCAAGAAAGGCTATGGCTATAATATTGATAGTTTATTACATTTCTTTAAAAATGAAATAAGCGAAAATGACGAGATTAAAATTGCAATTGTAGGTGTAGGGAACTTAGGTAAAGCATTATTGACATATAACTTTTCAATACATGATGAAATGACTATAACTGAAGCATTTGATATTCGCGAAGAAATTATTGGGACACAAATAGGTAAAGTGACAGTGAGCCCATTTGATAAAATAAAAGAAATATTATCACAAGAAGATATCGATGTAGTGATATTGACTACACCAGAAGAAGCAGCTCAAAATGTAGCTGATGTGTTAGTAGATTCAGGTGTTAAAGGGATACTTAATTTTACACCAAGTCGTGTACTAACACCTTCAGATGTTCAAGTGCATCATATTGACTTAGGTATCGAATTACAATCTTTATTATTCTTTATGAAAAATTATAGTAATAAATAAGAAATAATTTAGTTAGTTTTTTATAGATACAGTAATACACTTTGTGTGCTGTGTTTATAAAAAACTATTTTTTTATGAATTTTTAATTAGAATTTCAACATACTCTTCCTATTAAGTTAGTTGAAGTTTAAAAATTTATGAGTTACAAGGTTGAAATTTTATACGATTTCTAATATTATTAATCTTATTGATTTTATCGGGAAAGAGGTTATTAATATGACTTGGTTAATAATCAGCGGCATTATTGTGGGCAGTCTTTTAGGCTTTGTTATGCAAAGGACACGGTTTTGTCTAGCTGGCGGTTTTAGAGATATGTATATTCAAAAGAGTAACAAAATGTTTTATGCATTACTTATAGCAATTTCAGTACAAAGTATAGGGTTATTAATTTTAACTTCTACTGGTTTAGTACAAATACCTGAATCGACTTATCCTGTTATTGGAACGGTAATAGGTTCGTTTATTTTTGGTTTAGGTATTATATTAGCTGGTGGATGTGCGACTGGTACATGGTATAGAGCTGGTGAAGGTTTAATTGGTAGTTGGATGGCACTTATTGCTTATGCATTTACATCGGCAGCTACAAAATATGGTTTGTTGTTACCGTTAATGGATGGTGTTAATAAGCCTACCAATGTTAATACGAGTATGTCACAAACTACTGGGATACCGACATGGGTTTGGGTACTATTGCTTACAGCTATAACAGTATTTTTCGTAGTCAAAACATTACGTAAACCGAAACCTAAATTCGCTGTTCCTAAATTAAAACAGAAATTTACGGGCGTACGTCACTATTTATTTGAAAAGAAATACCATCCATTCGTTGCTGCAATAGCAGTAGGTATCATTGCATTAATTGCATGGCCTGTAAGTGAATCGACAGGAAGAATGTATGGGCTTGGAATTACTACTCCATCTGCCAATCTTGTACAATTTTTTGTAACTGGCGATTTGAAATTATTAGACTGGGGTGTGTTCTTAGTCCTTGGAATATTCCTAGGATCTTATATTGCCGCTAAAGGTGCAAGAGAGTTTAAATGGAGATTACCAGACAAGAAAACTATCCGTAATAGTATCATCGGTGGTGTGTTTATGGGATTCGGTGCTTCAGTGGCAGGTGGTTGTTCAATCGGTAATGGACTAGTAGAAACAGCAACGATGTCATGGAAGGGTTGGATTGCACTCGCTTCAATGATATTAGGCGCTTGGACAATGAGTTATTTTGTATTTATTAGACCTATGAAAAAAGCACAAAAGCAAACTTCTAATGAAACGGCAACGTCACAAACACAAACAATATAATTAATATAGGAGGCACAAATTTTGGTACATGAATTAGGTACAGTAGGAATGGTATGTCCATTCCCATTAATAGAAGCACAAAAGAAAATGAATACGCTAGATAATGGTGAAGAATTAAAAATAGATTTTGATTGTACTCAAGCAACTGAAGCATTACCAAATTGGGCGGCTGAGCAAGGCTATCCAGTTACAAATTATGAACAGTTAGATGATGCATCATGGACAATCACAATTCAAAAAGCTTAATTAAGAGTAATAGCTGAGATTGACATTGCAAGTGAACTTCACTTATTCAATTAGACAACATGATAATTAAAATAAAAATGGTCGAATTCCTAGCTATGCTTTGAGTTCGATCATTTTTATTTATTTATATATTTTTTAGTCAGAATTTTGTTTTTTAATATTTGAATTAATACATAGATTCCAATTATTAACATTATTATTGGTAATATCATGATCAAATAAATAGAAAAACCTTCAAAAATATTAATAGTTAACGCTAACATTAAAACAATGAGTAAAAATGAATTTAATAGATTTAACCTTACAGTTCTTGTCATGTTTTCCTCCATTAAACTAAATAAGTATATAATCAATAACCCTGTTAATCTTTATCATTATTATTGTCTTTAGCTTTAAAGATGGAGGCAATAATTAATATAATTATAGGAAGAAAAGCTGAAAAAATGGCTGAGTAACTACCATTTTTAAGTGAAAATGGTAAACAAATAACGATCACTATTATGCAAATACTTAATGTTATAAAGGTGTACAGTTTCCCTTTATCCATGACATATCTCTCCTTAAAGTTGTTATTTCCACAACTATATCATATTGAAAACTCAACTTATATGTTACTTATTTAGAGACACTAATAGTAAGTTTTAACCTTTCTATAAACGTAGATTTAAATAGTATTTAAAGCGATTGCATTATGATAAAATAAGTATTGTTTATAATAGCTAATTAATGAGAGTGAGAAAATATGAAGAACATTGCTGATATAGCTAAAATTGCTGGCGTTTCAAAAAGCACAGTGTCGAGATACTTAAATAATGGTTCGGTAAGTTTAAAAACAAAACAAAAGCTAGATAAGATCATTCGAGAAAATGATTATCAACCTAATCAATTTGCGCAAAGTTTACGAGCACATAGAACTAATATGATAGGGGCAATTATACCTAGAATGAACTCTTTTGCTGTCGACGAAACAGTTAAAGGAGTCAAAACGATTTGTGATCAATTGAATTATAGTTTGCTACTAAATTACACAAATCTTAATACTCAATTAGAAATTGATGCGCTTGAAACATTTTATAGAAGTAAAGTAGATGGTATTGTCTTTATGGCGACAGAAATCACAGAGCAACATTTAGAAGTTATTAATAAAATAAATGTTCCTGTGATTATTGTTGGTCAAGCACATGATGAGTTACATTGTATCATTCATAATGATTACCAAGCGGGATACTTGGTTGGCGATATGTTAGGTCAACAAGATTATAAAGATATTAAGTTTTTCGGTGTGACAGAAAGTGATATTGCTGTAGGTGTTCAACGTAAAAATGGGCTAGTTGCAGGTTTAGGAAAACATGGTATAAAACCACACATTTCACTTACATCTTTTAATTATCAAGAGGCGATGATAGATGTTGTAGAAGTATTGCAAGCTTATCCCTATTATGATGCAATAGTTGGAGCTACAGATTCAATTGCCTTAGCTATACATAAATATAATTCAGAACATGTGCCACATATGCACGAGAAATATATTGTAGGATTTGGTGGAGACCCAGTAACTGAAATCGTGTCACCGTCTATTCATACTGTAAATTACAATTTTGAATATGCAGGCAGTGTTGCTATGGACAAACTAAACCAGATGATACAACAGCAAGAAGTTGAACAACGCATCATTATTGATGTTCAACATACATTTAAAAACTAACTCAAAAGTGTTATGATTAAAAAGTATATTATGGAACCGGTACCATTTTAATGTAATTATTTTTAAAATAGGAGGATACGCACTATGACGGAGTGGACAAAAGAGCAACGTTATCAAAGATATGAAGATGTTGACCAACAAACGATTGAAACATTAACTGAACAAGTCAATCAGTCAAAATATAGACAAATTTTTCATATACAACCCAAAATAGGATTGTTAAATGATCCTAATGGGCTTATCTATTTCAAGGGAAATTATTATGTCTCACATCAGTGGTTCCCGCTAGGTCCTGTGCACGGATTAAAATATTGGTATACATATCAAAGTAAGGATCTTGTAGAATTTGAAGCTATTGGGCCAACGATTAAACCAGATACGAAAGATGATAGTCATGGTGTATATAGTGGCAGCGCATTTGAATATCATGACCATTTATATTATATGTATACTGCTAATCATCGTGACAGCGACTGGAATAGAATTTCCACACAACATATAGCAAAAATGGCTAAAGATGGCTCGATTAATAAATTTCCTAAAGCAGTAATATCTGAACCACCGTTTGGCTACACTCAACATTTTAGGGATCCTAAGGTACATGTTCAAAATGGAGTTTATTACGCGATGATAGCTGCACAAAACATAAAAAAACAAGGTAGAATTTTGCAATATCGTTCAACAGATATCGTAAATTGGGAGTTTCAAGGAGAAATACAAACGAATCTAGACGATTTTGGTTATATGTGGGAATGCCCAGACTATTTTAATTTAAACGGCTATGACATGTTACTGTTTTGCCCTCAAGGTATTGATTCAGAAGGAGAACGTTTTAAGAATATTTATCAATCTGGCTATATAATGGGGCAGTATGATATCAATAATTTAACTATGAATCATGGCGATTTTCATGAATTAGATTATGGTTTTGATTTTTACGCTCCACAGACATTTTTAGATGAAAATGATCAACGCATATTAATTGGTTGGATGGGTCTACCAGAAATTAACTATCCTTCAGATGCCGATGGTTGGGCACATTGTTTAACTATTCCACGTGTGTTGACAATTGAGTCAGGTAATTTAAAACAACGTCCGATTAAAGCACTTGAAAAACTTCGTACAAATGAAGAAACAGCACTAGGTTACGCTAATAAATTTACTAGACAATTACATCCATATGAAGGTAAACAGTTTGAATTAATTATCGATATTTTAGAAAATGAAGCGACAGAAGTTTATTTTGAAGTACGTACATCTAAGACTGAATCAACTTTAATTACGTATAATAAAAGGGAGCAGAAATTAACATTAGACCGTAGTGAAAGTGGTCAATTACCTGGACCTGTTGAAGGGACGACGAGAAGTACATATTTAGATACTCCGTTATCAAAACTACAGTTATTTGTAGATACTTCTAGCGTGGAAATTTTCTGCAATGATGGGGAACGTGTGATGACGACAAGGATATTTACAGATGAAAATGCGACAGGCATTAAAACATCTACTGAATCAGGCCAAACCTACCTAAAATTCACAAAATATGATTTGAAAGGTGACATTAAATGAAACGTTTACTAGCAATTGGAGAGGCTTTAATTGACTTTATACCAAGTACTACAGATTCTAAATTAAAAGATGTAGAAATGTTTTCTCGTCAAGTTGGAGGAGCACCGTGCAATGTGGCCTGTACAGCAACAAAACTAGGCGGAAATGCTGAAATGATTACACAATTAGGACAAGATGCTTTTGGTGATTTAATTGTGGAAACTCTAGATAACCTAGGTGTAGGTACTCAATACTTAAAACGTACTAACGAAGCCAATACAGCTTTAGCGTTTGTGAGTTTAACTAAAGAGGGGGAAAGAGACTTTTCTTTTTATAGGAAGCCATCCGCTGACATGTTATACAGTATAGATGCAGTAAGCGCCATCGATGTAAATGAAAATGATGTATTACATTTCTGTTCAGTTGATTTAGTGGAAAGTCCTATGAAATATGCACATAAGAAATTGATTGAGAAAGTGACACATGTAGGAGGAACAATTGTATTTGATCCTAATGTGAGGTTGCCGTTATGGAAAAATGAAGCGGATTGTAAATCAGCAATCCATGAATTTATTCCATTAGCACATATCGTCAAAATATCTGATGAAGAATTAGAGTTTGTAACAGGAATGACAGATGAAAACCAGGCTATACAGTGGTTGTTCCAAGGTAACGTTGATGCAGTAATTTATACCAAAGGTGCCGATGGTGCAACCGTATATTTTAAAGACGGAAATGAAATATCTCAACAAGGATTTAAAGTTAAAGCCATTGATACTACAGGTGCGGGTGACGCATTTATAGGTGCTTTAATTAGTAAATTATTAATTTCTGATTCTACAGATTTGATAGCAGTATTAAAAAATGAAGGTAAAGCCATACTTGAATTTAGTAATTATGTAGCTGCAACGGTTACTACGAAATATGGAGCGATATCAAGTATTCCAACTTTAGAAGAAGTGAATAAAGCAATAAAAAGCTGAGCATGTAATTAAACATGCCCAGCTTTTTATGTATTATATCTTTTTAACATTTCTTACAGACGCATAACAATGTTCATTGTTTTTGAAATAGACTATGCGCGATTTAGAGTCGATGGACTCGATATTGTGTCTATTAACTACGAAACTATTATGACACCTAAAGAAACGTTTATCTAACTGATCGATTTCTTTAAGATTTCCATAGAATTCGATTTGACGATTATCTAGATGTGCAATTAAACGATGGGACTTGCTAGATGATTCAAAGAACATCACATCGTCGTATTGTACATAAATAGAATTGCTACCACGTTTTAATTCTATTGTTTCAACACTGCTTTCTTTTGAGAGTAGTTTTAAACGTGACTCAGAAGTTTCTATGCAATCAATCACTCTTGATTTTAATTCGTCTGGATCATCTTTGAAAATAAAGTCCATTGCAGCAACCTTGTAGACAAATGTTAAGTAAGTCAGCTCACTGTGACTTGTAACAAAAATGATATTGCCAACCGGGTCATGCTTGCGTATTTCACTTGCAAGCTTGATACCATTGATATCAGCTTCTAATTGGATATCTAAAAAGTAACATCCTATATCATTAATGTTCTTTGATCGTTCTAAAATGTCATAAGGATCAGCTGTCGCAACTTCAATTTCCATTGGCTTTTCTTCAATCATAATATAATTATTAATAATTGATACCATATGTTCACGTTGTCTTTCGTCGTCTTCACAAATGAATATTTTCATAGTTACACATCCTTATGAATCAGAATTTAAGATTTCCACTTTTTGAATAAAGTAGTTGTTATCAATAGTTGTATCTAATAAAACATTTGTTGTTGAATCAGTCAATTCTTTTAACGTGGATAACCCAAGTCCACGGTTTTTCCCTTTAGTAGAAAAGTTTTCTTGGAAAAGAGTATGTACTTTAGGCATATCTGGTTCACACTTGTTCATAACGATAAATGTGACGGATGTGTCTTCATTTTTAATAAAAGCAATACGAATAAGTGGGTCTTCAGTAATCTTTTCAGAAGCTTCAATTGCGTTATCAAGTAATATACCGATTACTCTACTTAAATTTATAATAGGCATATCAATTTTTTCAATTGGTTCTGGTACTTCAATGCTGATGCGAATATTTTTTTCTTGGGCTTGAAGTATTTTAGTAGTTAACAAACCTTTAATTTCGCGAACATGCAAGTTTTCAATACCATTGATTTTAATTGCATTCATTTGCATACTATCTTGCATTGGTAATATTTCAGAATGAAAGTAATCTCTTAGACCTTCCATATCTTCTTCCCTGATAAAATCTGAGAGGGTAGATAGAATATTGACATAATCATGTCTAAATTTACGCATTTCATGATTGATTTTTTCAATTTGTAACGTGTATTTATAATAATTTTCGATTTCTTGCATATTACGCTTATATTGAATTTGACGAATAACGCTAAAAGAAATTGTAATGATAAGGATAGCCGTGGTAATAATAACGACTGCATATATAATCGAAATAAACTTAGCATCGCCAAATGATACATTCTGTTGTGGTAAATAAAAATAGATTACCCCCAAAATAGTTAATAAAAACAAGCTAACTAATGTTAAGTATAATTTATTTAATGACAAATCCGAAAAAGATAATCGCTTTATAAAGAATTTTGCAATATATGCATAAATGATAGAAGCAATCGTAAAAATGATTATAAAAAATATGGTGAAAGTATTATTAATTGATATCAGATCTACAAGTAAAGTACTTAACCACAAACTTGTAAAATTAGCCATATATAATATGAAAAAGCAAATTAATACAGAAACAATACCTATAAATTTCTTTTTAAAATACATAAACACTAAACTACAAACAAAAAGTAATACAATCGATGGTGAATCTACAAATAAAAATAAAACAACAGAAGGGACTATTATCCCAATAATTGAAATATAATCCCTTTTAGTATAAGCTATATCATTAAAAAATTTCATATTATAGAATAAAATGATTGCTTGTAATGTTGATAAAATTACTGAATTTAAAACTGACATTTTATACACACTTTCTACTTAACTGTTATTCGTATAGTTTTGTTAATTCTTTAGGAACTTCAGGTTCATCTACAAACCCACCACATGGTCTTACACTTGAAATTGTACCAATAAGTGAAAAGAATTTAACGAAAATAGATAAAATTGATGTGAAAATATTCATAATTAATTATCCTCCTTAGGGAAAAGTATTGGAAATTGTAAAATAGATATAATAATAATACCTAATAACATTAATTGTTGATAAGGTTCGATTAAAAAGGGGGAAATCAACAATAAACATATTGTTACGCATATTGCCTTAATTTTCTTACCCTTTCTTAGTCGTTCAGGTATAGGTTGCTTTTTAGTAGCAGAAGGTGCGTATATACTAATTATGATTAATCCGATTAAAGCTAAAGGATACATTATTAGAGACGTCACCTGTATATACCCGACTATCCAAGGTAGTAAAACAAAATAAACTAGACTTTCTAAGTAACAAGCTAAAGAATTTTTTGCGTGCGCACCATGTGCAAAATACCTAATAATAAAAAACGATAAATGTACAGTTAGTGTGTATAAGAATAGATGACAAAGGATAGAAATACCATAAATGACAATTGCTTTAAAGAAATTATTTACTACAACTTGCATGCCTAAACGCATCTTTAAATATTCGATATGATCTAAATTGTTGCGTAATTGTAGACTTTTAGCAAAGTTGTCTATTTTAGTATCAATTAATTTACTCATTGGCTTTTCTCTCCTCACTCGTATTATACAATTTTAATTAAGTTTTATGCGTCTTATTGCTTAACTGTATATTTTTAATTCCTAACTGTTTAAAATATTTATCTGACTAATTTTATCATATTTATGCTTACATTTAGGAATAAAATTTAACGAGTTAGGGATTTTTTTACATTAATTTAAATAATCATGGTTAAATGTACTTGTATCACAAAGAAGTGATTACATTTTACAAATCATTTAATCAAAATTTTGTTTGAATTTTTGTTTGAATGATAACGTTGATTAGACTTTTGAGCAGGGGTCTGATTAACACACTGATATTGTAACTGTACTTTCTTCGTATAGTTGTTATAGTTACAAGTTAAGTTCTCGTTTTTCAATTAATTGATTACAAACAAGAGGAGGCTGATGTAGTGACAAACCATTTCTCAGCAATGATTAGTGATTTCGTAAAATAATACTTTCAGGTACACAACGCGCTTAATTTTATTAAGCAATCCCAAAATTTGGATTCGTAGAACATTCCCAGTCTCAATTCAAATATCATTTTAACATTGCCTATAACAGAGGCGATTTAAAGTAAAACATGTAAGCTATCGTAAACATCATTCAATTTATCATTTTAATCGGTAAATTCACTAAATTTTTTCATAATTAATAACATCCCCAAAAATAGATAGAGAAATAACTGTAAAAAACATTCCCTTAATAATAAGTTACAAAAACCGTGAGTCCCTCCCAAGCTCACGGTTTTTTTGTATTCATCTATATAGATGAGGGCGAAGATTTTTGAAAACTGGGATATTTTCTCTTTGATTACTAACCTCATCCAAGTTGATATCGCATGAAATATGGTCTGGCTTATCTTCTAATTGGGCGACTATTTCTCCATTTGGATTGATTACGATAGAATGTCCAGCATATTCTGTTTGTCCGTCATCTCCACACGCATTACATCCTACGACAAACATATCATTTTCAATAGCGCGTGCTTTTAAAAGTGCTATCCAATGACTTACTCTTGCTTGAGGCCATTGTGCTACATAGAAGGCTATCTCTGCATCTTTCCGAGCAGGATAGCGTAATAATTCAGGGAAACGTAAATCATAACAAATAATTTGTGTAGCTTTAACGCCATTAGTTAAGTTAAACGCTTCAGGTACAGCATTGCCAGCAGTTAAGAATGCAGGCTCATCTAACATAGGTACTAAATGTACTTTGTCATAGCTATTGATTAAATAGCCGTTTTTTGAAACTGCAAATGCTGTATTATACACATCCTCTTTCATAGAATTTGAAACAGAACCAGCGATAATATCAACGTCGTATTGAATAGCCAACTTTGATATAAATTCATAGCTACGCGAAAGTTGAGTATCAGCAAGTTCTTTTAATTGGGGTAAAGCATACCCATTATTCCACATTTCTGGTAATACAACGACATCAGTTTCTGAGGTTACAAATTTAGAAAACCAATTAACTATGTTTTCTTCATTTAATGAAACATTTGCCGGTTCGATTTTAAATTGAAAAACTTCTATATTCATTTTTATCGCCCCTTAAATTATTGTTAGCATCAATATACTAAAAATATTCTGATAATTCAAAATTAGTAAATGTTTGATATCAATAATTATATAAAGGTAAACAGTTTTAGAAACTAAGGGAAATGCTTATTCGTATTTTATTTAACAAAAGTTGGAGGAGGGGTAAATATTATAAGTGTAAATCTATGCGTAGGATAATGTACTTATTAGTTTGATAGATATAAGATATAAATTTACTTAATTTAAAGTAAATGTGATAAATCATTTAAAATCATAAGAGGTCGAGGCAGTTATATACGCTCGACCTCTTATTTTATAAAAGACTACAACAAATTAAGTGAATGTGATTATTTTCTAACTAAAAAACGTTTACTTATATCATGGAACTCTTTGTCTCCAGCCTCATCGCGAATATTACCGAATGGCATTTGTGCAACTAGTTTCCATGTTTTAGGTATCTCAAAAGCTTCAGAAACGGCAACATCTACAAGTGGGTTGTAGTGTTGTAAAGAAGCACCAATGCCAACAGTACTTAAAGCTGTCCAAATTGAAAATTGATGCATTGCGTTTGTTTGGCTAGACCACACTGCAAAGTTTTCTGCATAGTTAGGCATTTGGTTTTGTAATCCTTCGATAACATCTTGGTCTTCAAAGAAAAGAATTGTACCATGAGAATGTTTGAAATTGTCTACTTTGTCAGAAGTTGCTTGGAAATCACGGTCTGGACCCATAGCATTTTTAAGTTCTTGTTTAGTGATTTCCCAGAATTTATTATGGTTATCATTTAAAAGTAATACAATACGTGTAGATTGAGAATTGAATGATGATGGAACATGTTTGATAGCATGCTCGATAATATCTTCTACTTCATTATCAGAGATTGAAATATCCTGATCTAAACTATATATAGTACGTCTTTTTTCTATTGCGTTTTGAAAAGTTTCTAAAGTTGAGTCTTTTTTACTGAATAACCCCATTGTGAAAGCTCCTTTATATCAATTTATTTTATATATTAAGTATAATAATTATATCAGAGTTTGTAAATAGGGGTTTACATAAAATTTCAAAAGGATTAATATTTGTTTTCAATAAATTAGTTTTGATGAAAAATAGGTCTTTTTCTTATATACTATATATGAATATAAAAAATATGAATTTTGGAGGTGAATCTATGAAGTGGTATTTTTCGCATAAATTTGTGATTTCCAGCTTTGCTCTCGCTTTAAGTACGACATTAGTTTCTAGTCAAACTCACGCTGCTGAACAACAAATTGATGAAAAATTAACAAATAATAACACAAATCAATCAGATAAAAGGCCAATTCATTCTAATCCTGCAAATCATATAAAAAGTCCAACCACAGTAGAGGATACGGCACAAAGTGATAATACAACTAATCAAGAGTCAGATAACGATTTAGGTGAAACTGTTCAAGATAATGAAAAAATACAAAATGATTGGGATAAGCAAAATACTAATAATGATGGATTAAGCGATGTTCAAGGACAACAAGACAACAGTAACTTAACTGAACAAAATCAATCTAATAACGATAATAGCAATGAGATGAATGAACAACCAAATCCAGATGAATCAAATAATGGAGATGGAACAGACGAGCAACCAAATCCAAATGAACCGAATAATGGAGAGGGAACAGAGGAACAACCAAATCCAGATGAACCGAATAATGGAGATGGAACAGAGGAACAACCAAATCCAGATGAGCCAAATAATGGAGATGGAACAGACGAGCAACCGAATCCAGATAAACCAAATAATGGAGATGGAACAGACGAGCAACCAAATCCAGATGAACCGAATAATGGAGATGGAACAGACGAGCAACCAAATCCAGATGAACCAAATAATGGAGATGGAACAGACGAGCAACCGAATCCAGATGAACCAAATAATGGAGATGGAACAGACGAGCAACCAAATCCAGATGAACCGAATAATGGAGATGGAACAGACGAGCAACCAAATCCAGATGAACCAAATAATGGAGATGGAACAGACGAGCAACCAAATCCAGATGAACCAAATAATGGAGATGGAACAGACGAGCAGCCAAATCCAGATGAACCAGGGAATGGAGATAATGGAAATACCCAACCAAACCCAGATGAGCCGAACAATGGAAGTGGTTCAGACAAACCAAGTGGGGGAGGTTCAGAAACTCCAGATAAACCAGGGAATGGAGATAATGGAAATACCCAACCAAACCCAGATGAGCCGAACAATGGAAGTGGTTCAGACAAACCAAGTGGGGGAGGTTCAGGAACTCCAGATAAACCAGGGAATGGAGATAATGGAAATACCCAACCAAACCCAGATGGGCCGAACAATGGAAGTGGTTCAGACAAACCGAGTGGGGGAGGTTCAGAAACTCCAAAACCGCCTAATGAAGATAGTGATACAAATAAACCGAATAGTGGTAGTCATGCTGGTCCAAATAATTCGAATAAACCAGGCAATAATAGTAATTTAAGTCCATCTAAACCTAATAACCAAGGTGATTCAAATGTAACATCTAATCAGGGCGGCAATACCAATAACAATTCAAATACAACTAACCATTCGATAAATCACGCTAATGACAATAATAATGAGCTGCAATATGGAAGTTCTAGTCATCATGAAATTGCAAATGGTGGCGTTTCAGCAAGTTATGGTGATTTAGCTAAAAATGAAAAATCTCAATCGAATGAAAAACAATTAATAAGTAGATTTGATCAAATGTCTTCAGGTTCGTTTAAGTATAATCCCTTTGTAGTGAATCAAGTTAAACAGTTGAGTTCTAGTGCTAAAACAGTTACTGATAAAGATATTTCATCGGTTTTAAGACGTCAAACTTTTGCTGATAATGCATTTTTAAATGAATTACAAAAAGGCACAAATTATTTTAAATTCCAATATTTTAATGTATTAAAATCAAGCGATTATTATAAAAATCTAGACAACCAAGTACTAGCGTTAATTACAGGTGAAATTGGTTCAATGCCAGATTTAAAAAATCCTAAAAGACAACAATCCTCTGGAAAATATGAATATCATTCAAGTAGTGAGGATGAATTAACGCATACAACAAATGAACAATCTAAAAATGAAATTGATGTTAAATTCGAACGTACACTATTTGCTTTAATCACTGCAATGATAATT
The DNA here is from genome assembly GCF_043107035.1 of Staphylococcus sp. 231237_7MaSpsaltlick. Classification (NCBI taxonomy): domain Bacteria; kingdom Bacillati; phylum Bacillota; class Bacilli; order Caryophanales; family Staphylococcaceae; genus Staphylococcus; species Staphylococcus sp. 231237_7MaSpsaltlick. The sequence continues at coordinate 78,356 of NZ_JBICNX010000015.1, read as the reverse complement.
ATCTTTATTGGTATGGTTTTAGGATTTATCGTAAATAGAAAAAATAAAAAAGATAGTGAATAATAATCAAAATCTAAAAAGGGAAGAAGCTTTGACATAAAATGATGTCGTAGCCTCTTCCCTTTAATGCTTTTATAATGATTAAAATAAAAAGTTGAAAATAAATGACGCGGAATCTTGCATTTCTTTTATTTTTTCTGGTCCTACTAATACTTGAATTATAACTACAAAACCATTTTGCATAATATGTACTAAAATAGGCACCCAAATTCGTTTAGTATAAACATATAGTGCTGAGAAAATTATCCCCATACCAAAGTAAATAATAAAAAAGGAAGGATCCGAATGGGCAGCACTAAAAATAATTGAACTTACAATTCCTGCAATCAAAAACTTAATAGTTTTATTTGCTTGGATTACATTATAAATTTCACCGAAAATTACTTTTCTAAAAACAAATTCTTCTAAAATAGGGCCAACCACTGAAATTAATATAATAAATATAGGAATTTCTTGAGCTACTTTCATAAGTCTTTCTGTATTTGGACTTGATTGTGGTGCACCTAATAAGTAGATATTAATCATGTTAGCAATTATTTGATAAATCATTACTACGAAGTAGCCAACAAGCGCCCATCCAATAGCATATCTTTTCTTTTCTTTGGGCTTTTGTTCCAAGGAAGTAGGATTAGCAATGAAATGATTAATTATAATAATTATGAAAGACGCAATAATAAATAATATAACTTGCGTATAAATTTGTGCAAAGACAAGTTCTTTGCCACTATAGTGATCAAATAGGCCAGACAATTGCAGAATGATGATACCAAATTGTGCTAAACCATATATAACCAATGTCAATATGGACACCCATAAACGAGACATAATGAACCTCCAAAAATTAAATGATATCTTATTTTATCGTAAAATAGTGTTTTATACAAAATTTAGCTTAATAGTTTTAACTTGAAATATTGACCAACTTTGATTATTATAGAAGTACATTAGCACTCATCAACTTTAAGTGCTAAACAATTTTATTCTTTTTAAGGAGGAACAATCAATGTTAAAGCCATTAGGTAACCGAGTAATTATTCAAAAATCAGAACAAGAGCAAACAACAAAAAGCGGTATTGTATTAACTGATAGCGCAAAAGAGAAATCCAACGAAGGTACGATAATTGCAGTAGGTGCAGGGCGTATTTTAGAAGATGGTTCTCGTGTTGCTCCTGAAGTAAACGAAGGCGATAATGTAGTATTTCAACAATTCGCTGGAACAGAAGTAAAACGTGGAGACGAAACTTATTTAATTGTGAATGAAGAAGATATTTTAGCTATTATTGAATCATAAAAAATCATAAAAATTCTGATAATTTCAAATAAATCAATATAACATCATGGAGGTATAATTAATATGGCGAAAGATTTAAAATTCTCTGAAGACGCACGTCAATCTATGTTAAGAGGTGTAGATAAATTAGCTAATGCCGTTAAAGTTACAATTGGACCAAAAGGGCGTAACGTAGTATTAGATAAAGAATATACATCACCGCTCATCACAAATGATGGTGTAACAATTGCTAAAGAAATTGAATTAGAAGATCCTTATGAAAATATGGGGGCAAAATTAGTCCAAGAAGTTGCTAACAAAACTAATGAAATTGCCGGTGATGGTACAACAACTGCAACTGTTTTAGCACAAGCTATGATACAAGAAGGATTGAAGAACGTTACTAGTGGTGCAAATCCAGTAGGCTTACGTCAAGGTATTGATAAAGCTGTAGAAGTTGCTATTAATGCATTACATGATATTTCTCAAAATGTAGATAATAAAAATGAAATTGCTCAAGTTGGTTCAATTTCTGCTGCTGATGAAGAAATTGGTAAATATATTTCTGAAGCTATGGAAAAAGTGGGTAATGATGGCGTAATTACAATTGAAGAATCTAGTGGTTTTAACACAGAATTAGAAGTTGTAGAAGGTATGCAATTTGATCGAGGCTATCAATCACCATATATGGTAACAGATTCAGATAAAATGGTTGCTGAACTTGAAAAACCTTATATCTTAATTACTGATAAAAAGATTTCATCGTTCCAAGATATTTTACCATTATTAGAACAGGTTGTTCAGTCTAACCGTCCAATCTTAATTGTAGCTGACGATGTAGAAGGTGACGCATTAACAAATATTGTATTAAACCGTATGCGTGGCACATTTACTGCTGTTGCTGTTAAGGCTCCTGGTTTTGGTGATCGTCGTAAAGCGATGTTAGAAGACTTGGCAATTTTAACAGGAGCGCAAGTAATCACAGATGACTTAGGTTTAGATATTAAAGATGCTACAATCGATATGTTAGGTACATCAAATAAAGCTGAAATCACAAAAGACAATACAACTGTTGTTGATGGTGATGGAGACCAAAATAATATTGATGCACGTGTAAGCCAAATTAAAGCTCAGATTGAAGAAACAGATTCTGAGTTCGATAAAGAAAAATTACAAGAACGTTTAGCTAAATTAGCAGGTGGCGTAGCGGTAATTAAAGTTGGTGCAGCAAGTGAAACAGAATTGAAAGAACGTAAATTACGCATTGAAGATGCTTTAAACTCTACAAGAGCTGCTGTTGAAGAAGGTATCGTAGCAGGTGGAGGTACTGCCTTCATGAACATCTATGAAAAAGTTTCTAAAATTGAAGCAGAAGGCGATATTGCAACTGGTATTAATATTGTATTGAAAGCTTTAGAAGCACCAGTACGCCAAATTGCTGAAAATGCTGGATTAGAAGGTTCAATTATAGTTGAAAGACTTAAAAATGCAGATGTAGGCGTTGGTTTCAATGCGGCTACAAACGAATGGGTAAACATGTTAGAAGCTGGTATTGTAGATCCTACAAAAGTAACACGTTCATCACTACAACATGCTGCAAGTGTTGCTGCAATGTTCCTTACAACAGAAGCAGTTGTTGCTAATATTCCAGAAGAAAGTAGTAACGACACTCAAGCAGGTATGGGCGGCATGCCAGGTATGATGTAAAGTTTCATATAAATATTTAACTAAATAGCATGAGACTTCTCTTGCTAACTTTAATAAATTATATGTAGTAAAAGTTATAGAGGCTGGGGCAATTTTTAATCGTCCCAGCCTTGATCTTTGTATTCGCAGTAACTCACTCTATTGAAAAATAGAGACTTACTGTATATCTAACATACATGCTGATTAAGACAGTGTAACCCATTTTAGTGAAAAGTAGTTTATGTTATGGGTCCTTAATTGTTAAACATAACTAATAAATAATATTGTTAACCAAAATAAAAGAGCGAGGCAAATTAATAAAACGATCCTTCGATTTGTTCTATTCATAGTCATTTGATTTTGAGATGTGGATATAACTTTTAGAATGATTGATAAAGATTGAAAGTTAATGAGTCCTAAGAAAACAGCTCATCATTTTGATACTTTGATGAAAAAATATAAACAAAAAGTACGCGTAATACAATTTCTATGTTTTTCATTTTAAGTAAATATATTTATAGAAATATTGAACGATTATTTAGAGAGTATTTAATAAAGTATAATATAGCATTAAATTTTAAAGTATTGCGCTTTTGAACAAATTATATAATGTTAAAAGTGTGGTGTATAGAGCTTCTATATCTATTAAAATGAAGTATTAGTGCTTTTAAATTAAGTTTATAAATTTTTCATTTCTAAAGCATTTTATTATGTGAATATTTAATTATAGTTTAGGGTAAAGTATGTAAGTATAATTAGAAGCGGTTCTTATACATGATTTTAAGTGTACTTAAATTTTTGAAAGACGAAAGGAAGTTTAATTATGACAAAACCAACAGTTTATGAAGTTATCGATTTAGGTATTAATTATTTAATATCAGGATATGATAACTGGAGTAACGCACAGGTGCTAGATGATAAGATTGCTGCCTTTCCAAATACAATTCATTGGCAATATGGACATGTACTTACGATATTTGAAAGTGCATTATCATTATGTGAACAAAATGAAGTAGATATTGCTAAATATACAAGTTTATTTGGATACGGTTCTTCACCAGAAAAGTGGGGAGATGAAGATATTCCTACCGTTGATGAAATATTTGAACATTTAAAAACATTACCCAACCGTGCCAGAAATTTAACTGATGAACAGTTAGAACAAGAATTAACAGAAACTATCGCTGGTTGCAGTACGTTAAATGAATTATTAGTACTCAACGCGATTCATATTCCATTACACGCTGGTAAAATTGAGGAAATGTCACGTATACTTAAACAACATCAATAAATATAGCAAATTTAATCAGTCCAGAACGTAAATAAGTATTTTGGGCTATTTTAATGTATAGTTGTATTTTGTGTGTTGGGTTAGCTTAAAGAGAAATCTTGTTAATAAAAGTTACTATTGTGGCACACCCGAGACGTTGGATACTTGCAAGTAATATTAACTTATATTTGCAACTAACCTAAGATTTTTCAGTTATAACAAAAGAGGGCAACGAAAGTTTATTAATAAGCTTTCGTTGCCCTCTTTGATTTTATATTAAATCAATAAATTATTTTTGTAATTCTGAGATTGCTTTTGCTATTGTATCAAATACATGAGGGATATCGTCTTTTTCCACACAACTGAACGCGATACGTATATCAGTATCGTTAAGCGCAATGATACCAATTGAATATGTTTCGATTAAACGTAAACGCAATTGCTCAGGATCTACACCATGAACTTTTAATGCCATGAAATATCCAGAATTAAAGTCATATGCTTGCCAATAAGGCGCATATTGCTCATCATAAACTACTGATTTAGTGATTTCATATCTCGCTTGTAGGGTGTCAATATTATGCTGTATTTCACTTTCGAAAGTCTCAGAGTGTTCCAAAACATATTTTACAGCACTTTGAGAAGGCATTGGACCGCTTGAGATGTTGCTTCTAATTAATCCTTTTACTTTTTCTTCAAGTACGTGTTTCGTCATTTCATTTGTCACACCAAAGCTAATGAAACCAACACGAAGTCCCCATGCGAAAAATTCTTTTGTAGCACCATCTAAACGGATTGGCAATACATTATCTAAATGTAAATTTGTTAACGCAGTAAATAGTGATTGTGTATAAACGTCTTCATAAAATAAACCGTAATAAGCATCATCTACTAAAGCAATAACATTTGTCCCTCGTTCTGCTAAAGATTTGATAGCAGTAACTATTGTACTAACTTCTTCTTTAGTAGGTGTGTAGCCTGTTGGATTATTTGGATAGTTTAAAATTAAAACTACTTTATCTTTTTGGTAATTTTCCAAAGTATCAACAAAATTATCAGTTGTAAAATGGCCATCTTCATCAAAGATATCGTACGTTTCAATATCAGCGCTGTGTCTAGCACTATATACAAGTTTGTAATTTCCCCAATTATGAGTTGGTAATAGTAATGTATCACCACTATCTACAAACATGTCAGCTACTAATGATAAACCATGTGTTAAAGCATTAGTAAGAATTGGTCTAGTCATGTCGCCTGCATCTAAGTCTGGATTTTCTTTTAAAATTTTTTGTTGCCATAAATCACGAAGTGATTCAATACCTTGAGGAGGTGCGTATGGAAAGATTTCATCAGGAGTAAGCTCTGTAAAAACATCATTTAATGTATTAGCATACATTTTACTGTCTTTATAAGTAGCCATACCGATTGTCGCATTATACTTTGTAGATTTTGCTTCAGCAGATTGAGATAAAATACCTTTTGGATAATACATTAATTTTCCAAGATCTGATAGCATATCGGCTATTTCTGGATTTGATTTAGATAATTTTTCATTTAAATCTAAAGCTAAAGGATTCATATGTTGGTCAACCTCTCTTTACTATTTCAGGATACTATTATATTATCGCGAAACAGCTTGAAATTAAAGCATAGCGCAAAGATTTGACGGAAAAATAAAAAATCTAGAGTTTGAAGCGAACATACGTTCTATTTTATGTTAGAATATGGTTAGGCCATCGAAATCCTACATGGTACTTTTTTCTGTGGGAGGTGTAATATGATCACGTGGTGGCAAGAAATCATTACAACTTTGTTAACAGGTAGCTTACTTGTTGTATTCCGTGTTTGGTTAGAAAATAAATGGAAAGACAAATAGGTGGCCTTACACACAAAAAACCCCAAGTCTGCGTCATCAGACTTGGGGTTGTGTAATATAATCCGTGGATACATTAATAATTTTATCATCATATTTTAATAACTGCAAACATTATATTCTATTGCTCCAAATATGATAGAGGCAAAATAAAAATCAAAAAAATTAAATGAATTAGTAGAGATTTAGAAATACTTAACATAATTTGGTATAATGAAAATTGTTTGAGGTGAAATGAATGAAACATTTAACAAAGATATTTGTAATTATTGCTATTGCTCTGTTTGTAGCGGGATATTATTTGCAAGCTACAGGACATGAAAGCTCTGGCATCAAATTATTAATCGCGGCTATTATGTTTATGGTTTGTGCGTTTATTGACCGCAACAATAATAGACGAAAAAAGAAAAATAACCAAAAAAAATAATAGTTATTATAAAGACTATATCTATGGAAAAAGCAAAAATATGCTTAGTTTCAGATATAGTCTTTTATTTTTGTATATGCATCTCAAAAATATTATTTAGTGTTCAAAGGTGTAAAATTAAAAAGTGCGCAATTAATTTCTAATTTTCCCTTTACAAGCGTGTATATATTGTATATATTGTGTATATACAGTTGCAAGGGAGGACGTCCGTGAGAATACTTTTAAAAAATAGTAGTGAAAGCCCCATCTATGAACAAATTAAGCAACAAATAAAAGAAAATATCTTAAAAGGGTACGTAGTTCCAGGTGAACATCTACCTTCTATGCGTGAGTTAGCACAAGATTTAAGTGTTAGCGTGATAACCACTAAGCGTGCATACGAAGACTTAGAAAAAGATGGCTTTGTATTTACAATTAGAGGTAAAGGCACGTTTGTAAAGCAACAAGATAGTTCTATTTTAAAAGAAAAACAATTCATCGTAATTGAGTCATTAGCGAAATCAATGTGTAAAGAAGCCAAGACAATTGGTATGTCATTGCCTGAGTTACAAGAAATTCTGGAAATGATTTTTGAGGAGGATGAGGAATGAATGCTATAGAATTAAATGCTGTTAATTATCAGTATAAAGAATTCAAGTTGAATAATATTTCTTTTGAAGTTCCTCAAGGATTTGTCACAGGATTTATTGGCGCAAATGGTGTTGGCAAAACGACACTCATTAGATTAATTATGGATTTGATTGAACCAGAAAGTGGAGAAATCTTAGTATTTAATAAACAGATGAAAATTAATGCTGAGGAAATCAAAAATAGAATAGGTTTTATTTATTCAGAGTTGTATTTAAATGACAAGTGGACAGTGAACAAAATTGAAAAATATATCGCTCCTTTTTATAAAAAATGGGACAATGATCGTTTCAATTACTTTCTTGAAAAGTTTAATTTAGCTCGAGATAAAAAGCTCAAAACTTTCTCAACAGGTATGAAAATGAAATTATCTATTGCGATTGCTTTTAGTCATCATGCAGAATTATTTATTTTAGACGAACCTACTTCTGGGTTAGATCCAATTGTTCGAAATGAAGTTTTAGATATCATTCAACAAGAACTCATCGATGAAAATAAAACTGTATTTATTTCCACACACATCATTTCAGATTTAGAGAAAATTGCTGATTACTTGGTGTATTTAAAAGATAGTGAAATTGTCTTTAATGATTTTTTAGATGATATTCTTAATAAGTTTCAAATTGTAAAAGGCGATTCTAGTCAGATAGACGATGAGTTAGTGTCTTTAGCATATTATATTGAATATAATAAAACAGGTTATACGGCACTTACAACACATGCAAATGTCTTTAAAGAAATATTTGGTAATGAAGTAGCAATAACTAGACCTAAAATTGAAGAACTAATGGTTTTCCTCGAAAAAGGATTACATAAAATTGAAATTGAAAACGACATTTCATAGTGAGGAGGACCATTAGATGAAAAATTTACTTATTAGAAATATAAAATTACGTAAATGGACTATAATTATTTATTTGATTTTATTGTTGATTGCGCCGTTACAATTAGTAATCGGACATGGTACATTACTTACTAAATCAATTTATTCAGCGGTTGCTATGATATTACTGTTTATATCTATCGTTGATTCTGGTCATGTATTTAGGTTTAATAGTAAGTTAGGACATAAAATGTCTTACGATTTCTTTGCTAGTTTACCAGTTTCGAAATTAGCTTTACTTAACGCAAATTATATAACGGTAATCATGTTTACATTAGTAGGAGCATCTATATTATCGCTATACAATATACCGGACTCTAACGTTTCTGCGGACCAACTAAATTTGAATATTATGGTACCTTACTCATATATAACAATTAATTTCTTTGCTATACCTATAGCATTTAAAAGGTATACTGAACAGAAATCGGAATATATTTCTTATTTGATATATCTATTAACGATGTTTATTATTATACCGGTTTTTGTCATACTGATTGCTGTTGGTCTTATCGCGATATTCAACTTTAATTTAATAGAATTAGATTATCTAGAACCGATGTTTAATTATGGATTTTTAGTAATGAGTATTTTATTTCTTATTGCTAATTATTTCATTCAATATAAAAAAATAAATTAATCTCAAAGGGAGGCGCATTTATGGAATTAAAGAATATTACTAAAACATATGGTAGTAACAATGTTTTAGATCATATTGATTTTGATTTTGGCCGGAGCCAAATTGTGGGCTTGATAGGTAAAAATGGTGTTGGTAAAACAACACTTATGAAAGTTATGAATGGAAATATTATCAATTATAAAGGTGACGTGAAAATAGGTAACAAAGAAAATATCGGTTACTTAATCGAACATCCTAAATTATATGATAATAAATCTGGATTATATAATTTAAAACTTTTCGCGAATGTTTTAGGAAAAGGCTTTGACAAAAAATATGCGGATCAAATTATCGACGCGTTCGGTATGAGACCTTACGTTAAGAAAAAAGTTAAAAAATATTCTATGGGTATGAAACAAAAATTGGCAATTGCTGTTTCACTAATGAATAAACCGAAGTATTTAATTCTTGATGAGCCTACAAATGGTATGGATCCAGATGGTTCAATCGATGTTTTAAAAACAATTCAATCCCTTGTAAAAGAATTAGAAATGAAAATTTTAATTTCTAGTCATAAATTGGAAGATATTGAATTGATTTGTGACAGAGCAGTATTCTTACGTGATGGTAAATTTGTTCAAGATGTAGATATGAAAGAGGGGACACCTTCTGATTCTACAGTACTAGTATTTGAAGGTAATGATTTCGATGCTGCTGCAACGTTCTTAAATGAAAAATTTGATGTAATTCAAACGCAAAAGGCAAGTGGAGAAATTATTATAAAGGCTCAAAGCAGCTATCAAAATGTGCTTAAAGGTTTAGCGAATAAAGAGATTTATCCTAAATTTATTGAAACACGTAAAAGTTCATTACGTGATACTTACTTCAACATCAATCAGAAAGGTGGTAAATAATGAATAGTTTACAACTTGTAAAATATGATATGTACAGTATTTTTAAAAGTCCATTAACGTATTTAGCGTTGCTTTTAACATTATTACCGATGGTTGGTTTTACAATCTTATTTGTTCAACAATCAGATGAAATGGATGGCAATACATTGCTTTCAATAGGTAGTTGGTTCTTTTCGATTATGGGCTTACTATTTGTAATCAAAACAATCACACGTGATATTTCACAAGGAACAATCCAGCTATATATGAATAAAACGTCTAATCGTATTGGTTATATTATTGCCAAAGTGATTTCGATTATTTTAATTGCAGTATTGATTACAGCAGTATTAGTTGCATTTGTGCTTATCGTTCAAGGTATTGTGGATGGCGATAATATTAAAACTAAAAAGGTTTTTGAACTATTATGGTTCTTTTTAATGTTCCATTTATTCTTTGGCTTACTTTTATATTTATTTTCACTTATCGTGCCTAAGACAGCTCTTATTTTTACACTTGGTGTATTCTTAGTGTTAATTGTCCCATTTGCAGAACCATTTTTACCTATGATTCCTAAAATTGGCGACAATATACAAGATTCATTAAAATATATTCCATTTAGCTATTTAACTTCAAAAACAACTTCTGGTGACTATACATTTACGAACTGGCAATGGTTTATAACTTCAGCGTCGATTGTTATCTTATTTGTAGTTAATATATTCTATTCGTCTAAGAAAGATATTTAATAACGAATAGTTAATAAAGAGTAAAAAAGACGTATGAATGTGCAGTTAAACAGCATCATTCATACGTCTTTTTATTTTATGATTAATTTATCTAATATGGAATCATAAACGTGTTTCCATAATTGAGAATCTGTTTTATAGCGATTCATCATAATTGTATGAGCTTCGGCAGACTTATCTTCAAAAGTTGGATCGTCTTTTGCTGGGACATTTGAACGCGTTTCATCAACAAAGTGTTGCACTTGTCTTGCACGTGGCCCCCAGACAGTTTGTTGTTCATAAGCGTCATTTAAGAAAACAAAAATAGGTATTGAACGAGCGGTTCCATTTGTTAAATACTGATCTATTAAATCTGTATTTTCATCTCGGTGGAATACTCGAACTTCTAAATTTAAACTTTCACTAATATGTTTTAAAATTGGGACATTCATCATGGCATCCCCACACCAGTCTTCAGTGATGACTAATACTTTTGAATAGTTTAATGATTTAATTTTTTCAATTCGGTTATCCTCTTCTGGTAAAGAGAAAGAATTGTAAATCGTTAACAAATTCTCTTTGTTTTCAGTCATAGCTTCGATATATTGATCAAGCGGTTGACTGTTTTTGAAATAAGTTTCTAAACTTGTCATAATATTTCCCCCTTTAACGTATTAGTTTTTATTATATCAATTTTTAATATGAAAGAAAATTTTAAATACTTAGAAAAAATAAATTTGATTTCAAGTTAACCTGACAATTAAAATTACCAAGCTTGGCTTTTATTATATTGGAGTGTGACAACAACATTGAATATACATAGGTCATTTAAAATATTTACATTTACTATTTTTATATCAATAGGGATAGGCACTATCTTAATTATTAATCATATTAACAATACGCAATCTACTGATTTATCTCAATTAACTATTGATGATATGAAATTAGACACACAAATAGATGTCAGAAATTATACAGTAAATAATCGTATCGTAATGAAGAATCATCGTATTTATACAAAAGATAATAAACATTATTTAACTTTTAAAGTAAATAAAAGTAATCATTATTTGAAAGGCATCACGCTCGTTAAAGATACTAAGATTGAGACTAATTTTAATGCTAACATAGATGGTGATATACAAAGTGTGATTAATCAATTAGGGAATCATTATAAAGATAAGAAGTTACATAAATCATATAAAGTTGTTACTTATCGAGATAAAGTTAATCAAATAAAGTTATCTATCGTGTACAAACATGATAAAATAAAGAAAATTGAATTTTACAAGAAATGAAATATTTAAAAATCTAATGAATAACAATCTTATGTAATGCGTTATGCTTAGATATTACAAAAGATATTTTGATTCGAATTTAGAATTAGAACGGCGGTAGATAATTTGGATAAAATCACTTTCTTGAATGAACTTGAACAAGAATTAAATAGCATACCAAGCACAGAACGAGATAACGTCATGTATGAGTATGAGCAATACTTCTTTGATCAAGAGAGAGAAGGGAAAAATGAATATCAAATTATAGGTGCATTAGACTCACCTAAAAAAATTGGAAAAGAGATTAAAGCAAAGAACGCAATTGTTTCGGCAGAATATAGACCAAATGTTAAGTCAATTATTAGAGCGATTATGGCCTCCTTAGGTATGGGCATTTTATCTTTAATTATTATCTTAATACCAATGATATTTATTGGTAGTTTTATGTTTGTATTACTTCTAGTCGCATTATTTTTAGCAATTAGTCCGATTTTATTAATTATTCATGGCTCATTATATAATATGTTCAGCTTAGCAATTAGTAATTATCTTTTTGCGTTTTCATTTACTGGTTTAGGCATTGTATTATTTGTGATTATTGCGAAATTAGCTCAATTCGTTTATCGTTTGATACTAAAATACTTACGTTGGAATATCAAAACGATTAAAGGAAGTGCAAATGAATGAGGAAATTATTTTTTAGTGGTTTAGCGCTATTTATTGTGTGCTTTACCTTAGGTTGTATTACTTGGTTTGGTTTTGAAAAGCAAAACAATAAACTTAATGTTATTGATAAAACGTATAATGATGTGGAAGTAAAGCATTTAGATATTGACACCCGTTCTAGTAATGTAACGATTGCCAAAGGAAATAAGTTTGCAATTCACTATAAAGGCCAACAGAAAGTAGATATAGGTAAAGATAAACAATCATTAAAGTTGAAAGAAACTAGTAACCGAGTCGATAATTATGGCTTAAATTATAATCCATTTAGACAAATTAAGGCTGAAATGAAAATTACCATACCAAATGAAAAATTAAAAGAATTGAAAGTTTCTAGTAAAGCACGCAATATTAAACTTCAAAATATCAAGGCTGACAAAGTCGATTTTGATATGAATGAAAAAACTGGTAGCCGTGTTTATGTGCAAAATTCAGAAGTTGAAAAATTATTGTATAGAGGTTTAAAATCACCTATACATATTAGCGATAGTGAAATTGTTAATGCTAATATTAAAACAAAAGAAGCGAGTATATATGCTGAAAATACATTGATTAAAAATTCTGTGTTGCTTGCTCAAAGTGGCCATATTCAGTTAGATTGTATGGATATTGATTCTGCATTTAAAGCCTCTAGTCAAAATGGTGATATTATTATGTCCTATAATAAAAAACCAGAAAATACGTTATTGAAATTAAATCCTGACGATGGGGTAGAAAAAGTTAATAATAAAAGTTTTGATAATGATAGAGTTGGCGAAGGGGATCATGTTTTAGAATTCTATACTGTACATGGCGATATTTATATTAAGTAGTATGATATATATTAAAAATAGCTATGAAGAAATCTATATTGATAGATGACTTCATAGCTATTTTCTAGTTTCTTATCAATTTTTGATATGCAATTAATAACTGGCAAAGGTCAAATCAGTGTCTATATGTCCGTAGAGAGAATGGATATCTAGTGGTTGTCCGTTTAGCCATTGTTCAAAATCAATTACAGTGGGCATTTTATTTTCACCTAAAGTCATGTACGCTTTGAGTGATTGCGGCTCATACATTGTTGTATGAATCGTACCAGACCAACTTTTAAATAATTTACTATATATTTCAAATTCTGGGTTGTTAAATAATTCAAATGCATGCATTTTATCCAGACCATTCGGTGTTTGTTTTAAAAGTCTATCTAAACGTTCTTTAGACTCTTTTGTGTAATTTCTATTCTCATGAGTTAATAACTTGAAATGATTCGTACATGTACGATCATATCTTACATCAAGTGATCTAGGAGAAACTTCGATTATGGCGTGATTTAAGTGCTTATCCATGACAATATAGCTAAATGAACTTCTGTGTGGAATTTCTTTCAATAATTGAATTGCCTCTGGTACGTCTTTACAATATTGCAAAATGAGCCTACCAATCATATAGCATACGAAGCCATCGCCTGGATGTTTTCTATGCATAAAGTTATATCCCATAGATAATCCAGCTTCATTCATACCATCCATTCTGCCAGTCACGCGAGATGTAGGGCCAATTTGTGCTAGACCTCCATCATTTGGTTGGAAAAGCTGATAACGACCATCATAAGTTGCAGGGTGGTAGTCATAATTTCTTACCATGTAGTCTCGGCCTAAATAGACCGTACAGCCACTATTTTTTAGTGGTGTAAAACGATAGTGTGCAAAGTTTAGTATCATTTGATTTGTAGGTAGATTAAGGACTTCTTGCATACCTCTAATTTCTTCCCAAATTTGAGGTGCGTAGGTTTGGAAGATATCGTATGTTTCCTTTATGTGGATATCAAAGCGAGGCATACGTTTTTTCCATTCTTTTTCTCTATTTTTTAATAATGGTGTTTGTTGCATCCACTGAGCAGTTTGTACACCTAAATCGAAATGCGATCCGCGGTGAGTTAATATATCTGTTTTTACTTTTTGCATAATGTAACACTCCTGTTTTAGTTGTGTAATCTTACAAATTTGTAACTTTATTGTAACTCCATGTTAATTGTATTATATGATGCTTGTCGTTATTATAAGTATAACAACGACGACTGGTTATTTATTTTTAAATTAAAATGAGGTGATTGCAATGGCAAATTATTATGATGCTGTTAGAGATGCAATGAGTACTTGGTGGGGCAAGTAATTGACTAAGTGGCTGGGACAAATTAATTGTCTCAGCCTTAATTATTATATAGAGTTAGTGGGACATTTGCATGAGGATCAGCTCAGATAAACTATTTATCCATATTAACTCTAGTGATTTTTGCCGAGGTGGGACCGCGAATTACCTTTAAATAAATTAGATTTCTTTCCCACTCTTTTTCTATATGACTAATAAATGTAATATTTCTAAGAGTTCTGTTATTATTAAAGTATTAAAGGTAGTAATTAATATACAGTCTTTAATTATAACTTAAAGCATTACTACAATAATATCATATTATTACTATAATAATATTTAAATTAAAGTAGTGAAAAGCGGGTATATATTTATTGATGCTTTTAAGTATGCTATCATTAATAACGGATATGTTAATAATTTATTGAGGTGAAACAGAATGTGGAATTTTATTAAAGGTTTATTTAAATTTGTATTCGGTACAATCCTTACTGTATCATTAGCAGCAGGAATTGGTGCAGTAGTATTCGCTTATATTTTCAAAAAAGACTTTGAAGATATTGAAAGCAAAACAAAAGAGATTGTTTCAGATATCGAATCTAATAATTAAGTTATTAATAGGTCACTATAGCGTGTTCTATTCAGACTGTCGACAAAGTCTCCAACTTTGTGGGCAGTTTTTTTTTGTGCACGCTTGCCGCGAGCACTGCCTTAGTCTGTAGTCTTCGGCTAGTGCTATTCTCGCAGGAGTCGGCTCAAATCACTGACGGTATTAAACAAAAAAGATGATAATATATAAATTAAACAGTGCGGCGTTTATTATATTGAATAAACCAATTGATAAAAGATCACTGCTATTTTGAAAAATAACTATACAAATATAAACAACTAACCTTAGGCGAACTATCACCTAAGGTTTGTCTACGTTCTGAATAGAAAACTTTAGAGGGTTTTATTTTTTATGCATATAGGTAGAAAATGTTTAACGAGATAATTAGTTGTTCTTTCGTAATAAACATGAGCTTAGTTAAACTTCCCACAGTTATATTAAGTGAAATAAGACTAAGTATGAGGTTTTGTAGTATAAGAACGTAGGAGTCATGGATTATATGGATTAATACGAGTGATATCAAAAAGTGATAATTTAATAATTTCTAAGTTGTTTAGCGAATAGCCTTCTAAATACATATGAACCATATCTATATTCTTAATTTTTAAGGTTATATGTTCTAGCCACCCAGATTGGTAATATTCAATTGTGATGTATTGTTCTATATGTAGCGCTTGATGAAGTTGTAAATTAAGCTCACTTAATTGATCGTCTGATAATATTGGTCGATCAATTTTATTTTGGTCAATCAAATATTGCTGTATGGTTTCGAATTGTTCTGGTAAAGTAGCGAATGGTTGCCATTTAACCATGCCTCGGCCTTTAGGTATATTTGGATTTAAATACTCTCTAGGTATATTTCTATAATCAGTTTCGTCCTTAAATTCTTTCGGAATCATTTTATCACCTCAATAATCATTATAGAACATATGTTCGTTTAAGTGAAGTAATAATTCATTATATTGTATTTGTAATAAATCTCTATTAAAATGAAACTATCATAACATGGAGGGGTTTTCATAATGACGATAGGTTATATCGGTACTTATACAAAAAAAGAAGGTAAAGGGGTCTACCGTTTCCAACTTGATGAACAAACAGGAAAAATAACTGAAGTTGAAACTGGGTATGAACTAGAAGCGTCAACTTATTTAAATCAACATAATTCATTTTTATATGCGATAAATAGAGAAGGTGACAATTGTGGTATCGCTAGCCTTAAAATAGAAGAAGACGGCAAGTTAAGTCTTATTAATAAATGCTTAGCGTCAACAGCTGGAACTGGTTGTTATGTTGCAGTATCACCAGATGGTAAATATGTTTTTGAAACTGTTTATGGCGCAGGGTTAGCACGTTTATATGAAGCAAACCCACAAACAGGCGAAATTGTTCGACTTATACAGGAGTTAGCACATGATTTTCCAACGGGTCCATCAGAGCGACAAGATCATGCGCATATTCATTTTATGGATGTAACACCAGATAAAAAATATGTAGTGGCGATGGACTTAGGTACGGATAAACTTGTGACATATGAATTTGGTGACGAAGGATACAGTGAATATGCTGTGTTTGATTTTGAACCAGGCGATGGCCCAAGACATATTACTTTCCATGAAAATGGTAAATATGCCTATGTAGTTCATGAAATATCAAATATTGTAAGTACAGTAAAATATGAAGATGGCAAATTCACAGAAATAGAACGTCATTTGACGATTCCAGAAAATTTTGAAGGTGATACAAAATTAGCGGCAGTAAGGTTATCAAAAGATCAAAAATTCTTATACATTAGTAATAGAGGTCACGATAGTATTGCTATTTTCAAAGTAGCTGATGAAGGCGATATGATTTCATTAGTGGATATTGTATCAAGTGGCGGTGAGTTTCCACGTGATTTTAATATTACTGATTCAGACGATTACTTAGTGTGCGCACATCAAGAAGGTGATTATGCGCTTACTGTATTTAGACGTGATAAAGTAACTGGTGAACTAGAAAAAGTTGACGATAAACACACTGCGCCTGAAGGTGTTTGTGTACAATTTTTAAAAGAAACGTAAACTCACAAGTTTATTAAACAACTTAATACTAAAAAATTGCGCCTATCCCAAATGTATTGGGAGGCGCAATTTTTTTGCTATAGAACTTTTATAAATAAAATTACTTATTAAAGAAAGTTTTAATATATTTAAATTTCCCTTTATACGGAGGAAACAATAAACTAGATTCAAGTCGAGTTGATTTGAAAATATATGATTTATCATGACTAAATGTGTCGAAACTGTATTTACCATGATATTGGCCAATGCCAGAGGCACCAACACCACCAAATGGTAAGTTTGAATTTGCTAATTGCATTAATGTATCGTTAATTGCGCCGCCACCGAATGATATTTCGTTTAATACACGCTCTGTTGCATTTTCATCTTCACTAAACAAATATAAGCTTAATGGTTTAGGTTTGGAACGTATTAAATCAATAGCTTCATCGAAATCATCATAGGTAATAATTGGTAAAATGGGACCGAAAATTTCGTCTCTCATTATTTTAGCATTAAAAGTAATCCCATCTAACAGTGTAGGAGCGATGTACCTTTCTTCTGCTGTTGATTCACCACCAAAGGCAATCTCAGCATGATGAACCTTTAATAAATTATCTAAACGATTAAAGTGTTTATGGTTTACAATACGTCCAAAATCAGGACTTTCTTGAATGTTATTACCATAAAACTCTGTAATTGTTTTTTTAAGTGCAGCAATTAATTCATCTTTCACTTTACGATTCACAAGTATATAGTCAGGGGCAACACAAGTTTGACCAGCATTTGTAAATTTACCAAAACTGATACGTTCACTTGCGACTTTAATATTTGCTGTTTCATCAACAATTACTGGAGATTTACCACCGAGTTCTAATGTGACAGGAGTTAAATTTTTACTTGCTGCCTGATACACAATTTTACCAACTTGTTCGCTACCCGTGAAAAAGATATAGTCAAATGGCAATTGGATTAATGATTGCGTGGTTTCAGCATCACCTTCACAAATACTAATATATTCAGGATCGAATACATCTTCGATTATATGTTTAATAACTTCTGAAACATGTGGCGTAAATTCAGAAGGTTTGAGTATGGCAGTATTTCCAGCTGCTATAGCACCAATAAGTGGCTCAATCAATAATTGGAAAGGATAATTAAAGGGTCCAATTATTAAAACTGTGCCATAAGGCTCTTTTATGATATAGCTTTTAGTTGGAAACATATAAATAGGCGTATTAACTTGTTTTCTTTTAGCCCAATTTTTGAGTTCTTTACGAGCATTTTTAATATTTTTTAAAGTGAAACCAATTTCTGTAGCATAAGCTTCAACTTTATTCTTACCTAAATCTTTTTGAAATGCCTCTAATAAGGCGTCTTCATGATTTTTGATACTTTTACTCAAAAATTTAAGTTGCTTTCTTCTGAATTTTAGATCTTTAGTTACGTGTGTTTTAAAATATTGAGTACTATTGTGGAAAGTTTGCTCTATTGAATTCAAATATATTCCTCCTAGTAAGGTAAATGCGTTTCGTAGGTACAAGTGATAAAAAACTGGAACATATGAACTATGCTCCAGTATAATGAATTTTAAAATCTAAATATTTAATTTAACTCCCTTTAAAACTGTATTAGTTTTAAGGCATTTGATTAATTTAAAGCGTCTGTGATTTGTGGAACCACTTGTTTTTTACGAGATACAACACCAGGTAAGAATGCAGTATTGTTATCAAGCTCTACATCGAAAGCAACGCCAACTTTATCTTTTTCAGCACCAACTACTAAGATTTTAGAGTCGCTGTTAATAATGTCTGTAACAACTAATACAAATAAATCATACTTTTCATTAGCGCTTACTTCTAACATTTCTTTTTCTAATTCTTCCTGACGTGCAAATACTTCATCAATATCAACAGTGTTAACTTGTGCAATACGCGTTACATAGTCTCCCATGTTGAATGACTTCGCGTCCATAGTTAAAATATCTGTTGCTGATTTTTCTTTAGTAGAAGCACCAGCTTTTAACATTTCTAAACCATAAGTTTCTAAGTCAATGCCAGCAATTGATTTTAAGGCTTCAGCTGCTTTTACATCTTCTTCTGTACAAGTAGGTGATTTGAATAATAGGCTATCTGAGATAATTGCTGATACCATTAAACCAGCAATTTCTGGTTTGATTTCAAAACCGCGTTCTTGATACATTTTGTATAAAATTGTAGCTGTACAACCAACTGGTTCAGAACGATAGTATAATGGTGCTGCCGTTTCAAAGTTAGAAATTCTGTGATGATCGACCACATGGTGAATTGTAGCACCATTAATTGAATCAGCACTTTGTTGGAATTCATTATGGTCTACTAATATTACTTTTTGATCGGATAAATCATCATTAAGTAACGCTGGTGCAGTTACATTAAAATGATCTAAAGCATATTGTGTTTCAGGTCCTACTTCGCCTAAACGGTATGCAGTAGCTTCAGTGTTACCTGTTTGTTGTTCGAAATCTGCCATGATAATAGCAGATGAAATTGCGTCTGTATCTGGATTTTTATGTCCGAAAATATAAGTTTTTGCCATATCTAAATTCTCCTTATTTATATAGTTATTATTATTCTAGCACGATTTTGCATAGTTATTCTACTACAGCACCTAGTGAATTTTTAAAATGATCTAAAGCCCATGCGTGACCTGAAGGATTAAAAGAAGCAACTCCACGATGTGAAATAGTTATTGCGTATCCTAGATTATAAGCACTAATTGCTGAATGAAGCACGCAAATATCAGTACATACACCGACAAATTCTAAGTGTGTAATATTTCGCTCTCGTAACATTAAATCCAAAGAAGTCCCACAGAAAGCATCATAACGTGTTTTATCTAAGTAATGTATGTGATCATTAAACAAAATATTTTGATAAATATCATTCACTTTGCCATAAAGTTCTCTGCCAACAGTACCAATAATATTATGTGGAGGGAATAAATTACTTTCCGGGTGATAGTTATTTTCTTCATAATGTAAATCCATCATGAAAAAGATATCATGTTGCTTTTTATTGTACGCTTCAATTCGTTCAACAATATAGTCTTCAATTTGCTGCCCTGGAAGGCCACAAGTTAATTTTCCGTTGTCAGCTACAAAGTCATTTGAGTAGTCAACAACGATTAATGCGGTTTTTTTCATAAGGTAAAAACACTCCCAATAAACAATATAAAAGTAATTATATACTAAGTCGTTCAATCAATAAAGGGAGCGTTAATGCGTTTGAAAGATATCATTTTTGTATATTATAAAGTAATAGCTCAGAAAGGAATTAGCATATGATAATTAATGCAAAACAATTTGGTTTAAAAGGAAAAAGCAAATACGCAGATACAAGAGCGATGCAAAAAGCGCTAAATTATGCTAAGAAGCATAAACCAACGACGATATACGTACCAGAAGGTGAGTATCATATTCGTAAACCACTGGTTATATATGATTCAACAACATTGGTACTAGATGAAGCGGCAGTGCTTAAAAGATGTGGCAAAGATACAATGTTGAAAAACGGACGAAGATTCAAGTTATATTATGGGTATAAAGGTAATAGTCATATTCACATATCAGGTGGTACATTTGATATGAATGGTTTCAATTATCCATATAATAATACAACGATGTGCATGGGACACGCAGAAGATATTCAAATACAAAATGTAACTTTTAAAGATGTTGTAGGAGGACATTGTTTAGATGCTTGTGGTATCAATGGATTGTATATCAATAATTGTGAGTTTTTAGGCTTTAGAGATTTAGATGGAACGCGATTTTTCTCTGAAGCAGTTCAGATAGATATACAGGTGCCGGGTGCTTTTCCTAAATTTGGTGCTACAGATGGAACGATTACTAAAAATGTAATTATAGAACACTGTTATTTTGGTAATTCAAATACACCAACAATGCAAACTTGGAATCGTGCAATTGGCTCACACGCCAGTCGCTATGATCAATATTATCAAAATATTCATATTCGCTATAATACATTTGATGGCTTGAATCAATATGCACTTACACCGCTGAAATCAAAAGATACATATATTCATCATAATATATTTAAAAATTGTGCAGGTGGTATAAGATTTTTAGCAGTTAAAGATGGTAAAAATGCCAAAGATTTAAAAGGTAAAGAACAGGGGACGCAAGCTGGTAGCAATTTGAATATATATCAGAACAGTTTCATTGGAAAAATGAGTAAAGAGTCAATACGCATTCAAAGTTATAATAATGTGAAACATCAAACCGTGCTCATAGCTGATAATAGTTTTAAGGACTCGTCACAAAGCATACACTTACAAGATATAGCATCATTAATCCTGTTTAATAACAAAGATAGTGATATTAAAATAAAAAAAGTCCGTGTGGAATGATTATATTTTTGAAATAGAATCATAAATATTCTTTATGTAAGTGATTAAAAATACTAACCCTATTTAAAATATATTATGTTATACTCTAATAAATTATTATGAATATTCAGATAATAATTAAAAGGGGGAAGACATCGTGAATGATTTAAATAAAGGGGATATGAGACGATCACAATATTTGACGTTTTTTTCAAATAAAAAGGAAAAGAAGTCATATAATGCAGGCCAATTAACAGGTTTAATATTGGGGCCATTGTTATTTGCTTTAACATTATTGCTATTTCACCCAGATGATTTATCGGTTAAAGGCATTTATGTGTTAGCAATTACACTTTGGATAGCTACTTGGTGGATTACTGAAGCGATACCTATCGCTGCAACCAGTTTGTTACCATTGATTTTATTACCGATAGGGCATGTGTTGAATCCAGAAGAAGTTTCAGCTCAATATGGTAATGATATTATTTTCTTATTCTTAGGTGGTTTTATTTTAGCTATAGCGATGGAAAGATGGAATTTACATACTCGTGTTGCTTTATCTATTATTAATACACTTGGTACAAGTACTGGGAAGATTTTATTAGGCTTTATGATTGCTACTGGATTTTTATCAATGTTTGTTTCTAATACAGCAGCCGTGATGATAATGATACCTATTGGTCTTGCGATTATAAAAGAAGCAAATGAATTAAAAAGCCAAAATACTAAACCGGAAAGTATATCTAAATTTGAACAATCTCTTGTGCTTGCAATTGGTTACGCAGGAACAATTGGGGGACTAGGTACATTGATCGGTACACCGCCTTTGATAATTTTAAAAGGACAATACCAATCAGCATTTGGGGAAGAAATTAGTTTTGCTAAATGGATGATTATTGGTGTGCCAACAGTAATTGTATTACTCTTCTTAGTTTGGATATATATTCGTTATATTGCATTTAAACATGACATGAAAGAATTACCTGGTGGCCAAAAATTAATTAAAGAAAAATTAAGCGAACTAGGTAAAATGAAATATGAAGAAAAAATTGTTTCAGTTGTATTCTTACTTGCAAGCTTTTTATGGATTAGCAGAGAGTTTTTATTAAAGAATTGGTCAGTTACTTCTGAAGTCGCGGATGGCACAATTGCAATGTTTATATCCGTGTTGTTATTTCTTATTCCTGCTAAAAATAAAGAAAAACATAAGAGAATTATAGATTGGGAAGTCGCTAAAGAATTGCCATGGGGTGTTTTAATACTGTTTGGTGGTGGTTTAGCTTTAGCAAAAGGTATTTCAGAAAGTGGATTAGCAAATTGGCTTGGTGAACAATTGAAATTAATCGAAGGCGTAAGTCCATTAATTATTGTCCTTGTAATTACCATATTTGTTTTATTCTTAACAGAAATAACATCTAATACAGCAACGGCTACAATGATTTTACCTATTTTGGCGACACTTTCTGTTGCAGTAAATGTGCATCCATTATTACTTATGGTACCTGCAGCTATGGCTGCTAATTGTGCGTATATGTTACCTGTTGGAACGCCACCAAATGCTATTGTGTTTGGTACAGGTAGGATAAGTATCAAGAAAATGGCATCTGTAGGATTTTGGGTCAATTTATTAAGTATAGTTGTAATTGTTATGGTCGTGTATTTCTTAGTACCACCAGTGTTAGGTATTGATGTTACCAAACCGTTACCATTGAAATAATAAAATAAGCGTCATTTATAACATATAGAAGGCATAGCATATCAAAGTTACTTACTGTAACTTTATGGTATGGTGTGCCTTATTTTTATGACATGTTTATGGTAATTGTATTTAGTTTATAAATGACAACTGTTCAAAATACTGTGAAATAGGCATTACAATATCGATAAAGTCAGAGGAGACGATGTCGATATTGTAATGCCTATTTATTACTGGATAAGTTATTATTTTGAATATAAACAGCTCAGATTAATAGCGTAGTTTTCATAGTCTAATTTAATAATGAATTAGGGAGAGTATTATTCATGAAGTTGTACTAATTCAATTTATTAAATGAACCTATTATAGTAACTTGGAAGTCTAAAGTATTGAGAATTTTAATTACTTTGGATAAATCTTCTGTTATTGGCGTGTCTGCTTGGACAAAAAAATGATACATGCCGAGTTGCGTTTTTAATGGTCTAGACTCTATCCAAGATAAGTTAATATTAAACAAGACAAATGTGTTTAATATACTTGCTAATAACCCTGGTTTATCGAACTGAGGGGTTATTAGTAACATAGTATCGCTAGCATTTTCGATATGACTAGGTTGGTTACTAACAACTAAAAAGCGAGTAACGTTGTGTGGATAATCTTCAATATTTTGTTCTATAGGCGTGTAACCATATGTTTCTCCACTGCCAAGTGGCGCAATAGCGCCGATACCGTTGCTAATCATATCTAAGCTTTTAATTGTGCTATCCACATAATCAATATCGAAACCATGTGATTGGATATATTTACTAGTTTGACTAATGGCAGGTCCAATAGAATATACTGTTGAAATATCGTGAACAGAAGCGCCATCAATACCATATAGTGCAAATTGAATATCTAAATGTAACTCGCCTTGCGCGTAAATATTTTGTTGTGTTAATGCATCTGCGACAATATTAATAGTACCTTCTATTGAATTTTCAATTGGTACAACTGCTACGCTATCGTCATCTTCAGATACAGCAGCGACTACTTCGTATAAATTAGATTTTGATACATAATCTATGTCTGTTTCTGGTTGATATTGTGTTGCAGCTAAATAAGAAAATGTTCCCTTTGGACCTAAATAATAAAGTTTCATTTGACGTGACCCCTTGTTTATATATGTGTGATAGATTCATTAATGAAATGGACAGCCAGTAGCTTCTGTTTTTTTATAAAAGAAGTTAGGTTCTTTCATAATATTTTTATATCCATGATGATAATTAGACGCTAATGTGGGTGACAGGGAAGGAGCTAGCCATGACCATTTGCCAGTAACCTCTCTACCATTTCTTGTTTCATTTAATTCAAATCTTTCAAATTGTTTTGATGCAGTGAGATGATCAACGATAGATACCCCAGATTTTTTAAATGAGTGATAAACCGCATAGTTCAATTCGACAAGTGTGCGATCTTTATTGAAAGAATTATTCTTTAGTGTACCAAATTCAAAAGCTTCTGCAACACTTTCTAATAAATTATAACGATAAGAATCTGTGAAGTTACGTACAGCTATTTCATTTACCATATACCAGCCATTAAATGGTGCAGTTGGATATGTAACACCGCCAATCTTTAAATCCATACTTGATATGATGGGCACCGCGTACCATTTTAATCCAAGCTGCTGTAATTTTGGAAAACGATCATGTTCAATAGCAACTTCTTTAATTAAATGAGATTGATATTCATGATATTTCATTGCACCATCCGGCATTTTATAAATTAAAGGTAAAATATCGAAGTCAGTATGTGAACCGTGCCAGCCAAGACGTTCAGCAAGTTGAGTAACGCTTCTTTCTGCGGGATCGCCCATACCTTCGTAACCTGCATATCTAATTAATTGATTATTAAATATTTGAGGAGGATTATCCTTTGAAAAGATTGTGATATAAGGTTTTATTTTTCCATTATTTGTTGCTGTTGCAATATGATTTTCTATTGCATCAATAAAGTCATTTTCAGATTGTATGTGTCTTGCATCAACAACCGTTAATGAATCCCAAAAAAATCGTCCAATACAGCGATTAGAATTACGCCAGGCCATTTTTGTTCCATAAGTTAATTCTTCAACAGTATGTTCATAAGTACCAGTTGATTCGATGGCATATTCAATTTCTTTAATTCTATTTGAAATACTTTGCTCATCATAGTTTAATTCTTTATACATTGTTTCGATGAATGATTTGGCTTCTTTTAACATATAAACACCTCAATAAAGATTATAAATCATTTTTTAATTTTTATAATCTTATATCATACAAATGTCACGACATTGTCGTTAGCCATGTCACATTTTAAACAAATTTAAATCATATATTAAACTGTATATGTAAAAAATATAATCTTATATTAAATTTTCCAGTATATTTAAGTCCTCTTTCATGTGCTATCAAGCTTTCATTTATGCTAAACTAATGGAAAAGCCGATTGGAGAGATGGTTGTGTACCAATTTGAAGACGATACGTTAGTATTGCATAACGATTTATATCAAATAAATATGGCAGAAAGTTATTGGAATGATGGGATTCATGAACGTATGGCAGTATTTGATCTATATTTTAGAAATATGCCATTTGATAGTGGCTATGCTGTTTTTAATGGATTGAAACGTGTCATCGATTACATTAATAGTTTTCACTTCTCAGAGTCAGATATCGATTATTTAAAATCTATTGGTTACCAACAAGATTTTCTAAGTTATTTGAAAAATTTAAAATTTACCGGCAATATTCGTTCAATGCAAGAAGGGGAACTTTGTTTTGGTAATGAACCATTATTGAGAGTCGAAGCACCTTTAATACAAGCACAGTTAATAGAAACAATGCTTTTAAATATTGTTAATTTCCATACATTGATAACAACTAAGGCGAGTAGAATTAGACAAGTAGCACAAGAAGATATGTTAATGGAATTTGGTACCCGCCGAGCACAAGAAGCGGATGCAGCATTATGGGGAGCTAGAGCTGCCTATATTGGAGGATTTAATTCTACAAGTAATGTACGAGCAGGTAAGCTATTTGGTATTCCTGTTTCAGGAACGCATGCGCATGCCATGGTACAAACATATGGCGATGAATATATTGCTTTTAAAAAATACGCTGAACGTCATAAAGATTGTGTGTTCTTGGTTGATACGTTCCACACATTGAAATCTGGTGTGCCGACTGCAATTAAAGTTGC
The DNA here is from genome assembly GCF_043107035.1 of Staphylococcus sp. 231237_7MaSpsaltlick. Taxonomy (NCBI): domain Bacteria; kingdom Bacillati; phylum Bacillota; class Bacilli; order Caryophanales; family Staphylococcaceae; genus Staphylococcus; species Staphylococcus sp. 231237_7MaSpsaltlick. The sequence goes on along the minus strand of NZ_JBICNX010000015.1, from coordinate 51,924 downwards.
TAAAGAATTAGCTGACAAAATTAATTTTGTTGGTATTCGTTTGGACTCTGGAGATATAGCATATTTATCGAAAGAAGCACGTCGTATGCTAGATGAAGCTGGTTTCCCTGATGCTAAAATTATCGCTTCAAACGATTTAGACGAGCAGACAATTACGAGTTTGAAATCACAAGGTGCAAAAGTCGATTCGTGGGGCGTCGGAACAAAACTTATTACTGGTTTTGATCAACCTGCATTGGGCGCAGTTTATAAATTAGTTGCAGTTGAAGATAGTAATGGTGAATACGTGGACCGTATTAAACTTTCTAATAATGCTGAAAAAGTTACAACACCAGGCAGGAAAAATGTTTATCGTATTATCAATAAAAAAACAAATAAAGCTGAAGGCGACTATATTACGCTCGATTACGAGGATCCATATGCAGAATCACCTTTAAAACTTTTCCATCCAGTTCATACCTATAAAATGAAATTTATAAAAACATTTACCGCAAAAGATTTACATCATGATATTTTTAAAAATGGCCAATTAGTTTACGAAATGCCAAATGAGAGTGAGGCGCAAGCTTATCTAAAAAACAGTCTTGATTACTTATGGGATGAAAATAAACGTCATTTAAACCCACAAGAGTATCCAGTAGATTTAAGCACAGCGTGTTGGGAAAATAAACACAAACGTATTTTTGAAGTTGCTGAACATGTTAAAGAGATGGAGGAAGAAAATGAGTAACCTACAAGATATCGTTGTTAGAGAAATGAAAGTGAAACCTGAAATCGAAAGTAAACTTGAAACAAAGCAAATCATTCACTTTATAAAAAGTTATGTACAATCCCATTCATTTGTACAAGCATTAATTTTAGGAATTTCAGGTGGTCAAGATTCGACATTAGCTGGAAAGTTATGTCAAATGGCAGCCGAAGAATTAAGAGAAGAAGGCAATCCATGTAAATTTATAGCTGTTAAATTACCTTATGGTGAGCAAAAAGATGCTACAGAGGTTGAAGATGCATTATCCTATATTCAACCTGATGAAATCATAACTGTAAATATTAAACCAGCAGTGGATCAAAGTGTGCAATCGCTTAAAGATGCTGGAATTACTTTGACAGATTTTCAGAAAGGGAATGAGAAAGCTAGAGAGCGTATGAAAGTGCAATTTTCAATCGCTTCTAACAAAAAAGGCATCGTAGTAGGTACAGATCATTCTGCCGAGAATATAACTGGTTTTTACACTAAATACGGAGATGGAGCTGCAGATATTGCACCTTTATTTGGCTTAAATAAAAGACAAGGTAAGCAATTATTAAAATACTTAGACGCGCCTAAACATCTTTATGAAAAAGTGCCGACTGCTGATTTAGAAGAAGATAAGCCTCAGTTACCTGATGAAGAAGCGTTAGGTGTAAGCTATAATGATATCGATGATTATTTAGAAGGTAAATCAGTGCCTAGTGACGCAAAGTCTACAATTGAAAATCACTATATTAAAACCGCACATAAAAGAGAATTAGCATATACGAGGTATACTTGGCCGAAAAATTAAGTGAGTTTCCAATATTTTTAGTGACAAAATAAAAAGATGTTGGTAAAATTACTTGAATTTAATATCAGAAAGGAAAATGGTCATGTCAGTGATAACATCTAATCCATGGTTAATGGTTTTAGCGATTTTTATTATAAACGTTGCTTATGTAACTTGTCTTACAATGAGAACGATATTAACACTTAAAGGTTATCGCTACGTAGCTGCACTTGTCAGCTTTTTAGAAGTTCTTGTGTATGTCGTTGGACTAGGCATGGTAATGTCTAGCTTAGATCAAATTCAAAATGTATTCGCGTATGCATTTGGATTTTCAATTGGAATTATTGTGGGTATGAAAATAGAAGAGAAATTAGCGTTAGGTTATACTGTCGTTAATGTCACTTCATCTGAATATGAATTAGATTTACCACGACAATTAAGAGATTTAGGTTACGGTGTAACGCACTACACAGCTTATGGTCGTGACGGAAATCGCTTAATATTACAAATTTTAACACCACGACGCTTTGAATTTAAGTTAATTGAGACCATTAAACAAATAGATGAAAAAGCATTTATCGTAGCGTATGAACCTCGTACAATTCACGGAGGTTTCTGGGCGAAAGGTGTTAGAAGTAAAAAACTCAAACAATATGATACGGATGAAGTTGAAAGTATATGAAAAAGCAGCAAAAATTTAAAGTCGAAGAAAATGAGACAATCCAAGATTGTTTACAACGCATGAGAAACGCGGGTTACACACCTGTAAAACGCTTCGAAAAACCTGTTTATAAAGAAAATAAAGATGGAACTTTCGAGCTGTATAAACAAGAGATAGAATTTGTTGGTAAAATTTTATAATAAAGATTGGCAAACCGTTATGGGAATACGCGTCCATAACGGTTGTTTTTATTGCCATATAAATTTTTTATGCAGATAATTGAAAAGGTTTATACTTTTCATAGGAATTCTGTTAAACTAATAATGAAAAGGTTAAACACGAACTTTTATTTAAATTTATGTTTTAATGTACATGTTTTAAGGCGTAATATTAACAAAATTTATGTATGATAGGAGCTTATTTCAATGATTGAACGTTATTCTAGAGAAGAAATGTCTAATATTTGGACTGATCAAAACCGCTATGAAGCGTGGTTAGAGGTAGAAATACTTGCATGTGAGGCATGGAGTAAATTAGGAGATATCCCCGCGGAAGATGTAAAAAAAATACGTCAAAATGCTAAAGTTGATGTAGCGCGTGCGCAAGAAATTGAACAAGAAACACGTCATGATGTTGTGGCATTTACTAGACAAGTATCAGAGACACTTGGTGAGGAACGTAAATGGGTCCACTACGGCCTAACATCAACAGATGTTGTAGATACTGCATTAAGTTATGTTATTAAACAAGCGAACGATATTATTGAAAAAGATTTAGAACGTTTTATTGAAGTATTGGCGAAAAAAGCAAAAGACTATAAGTATACATTAATGATGGGACGTACCCATGGCGTGCATGCTGAACCAACAACATTTGGTGTTAAGATGGCATTGTGGTACACAGAAATGAAACGTAATTTAGAACGTTTTAAACGTGTAAGAGAAGAAATAGAAGTTGGTAAAATGAGTGGTGCTGTAGGCACTTTTGCGAATATCCCACCAGAAATAGAAGCATATGTTTGTGAACATTTAGGTCTAGATACAGCGCCAGTTTCCACACAAACATTACAACGTGATCGCCATGCTTATTATATTGCGACGCTTGCTTTAATTGGTTCATCAATGGAAAAATTCGCTGTAGAAATCCGTAACTTACAAAAAACTGAAACTCGTGAAGTAGAAGAAGCATTCGCAAAAGGTCAAAAAGGGTCATCTGCAATGCCTCATAAACGTAATCCAATCGGTTCAGAAAATATTACAGGTATCGCACGTGTGATTAGAGGTTACGTAACAACTGCTTATGAAAACGTACCATTATGGCATGAACGTGATATTTCACATTCATCTGCTGAACGTATTATGTTACCAGATGTTACAATTGCATTAGATTATGGATTAAATCGTTTTACTAATATTGTAGAAAGATTAACGGTATTTGAAGATAATATGCTCGATAATATAGATAAAACATTTGGTTTAATCTATTCACAACGCGTATTACTTGCCTTAATAAATAAAGGTTTGGCTCGTGAAGCTGCATATGATAAAGTACAACCAAAGGCCATGGAATCTTGGGAAACGAAGACACCATTTAGAACTTTAATTGAACAAGATGAGTCAATTACTGAGTTATTAACTAAAGAAGATTTAGATGAATGTTTCAATCCGAAACACCATTTAAACCAAGTAGATACGATTTTCCAAAGAGCTGGTTTAGAATAATTGAATTTTTCAAGTGAAATCGTTACACTTTAATGTATTAGTACGTTAAACTGAGATTAAATTGAAAAATACAGGGGTTGTTTTAAATGCAAATAGAAAAACTAAAAGGGAAAGCATTAGATGAATTATTTGATGCTATTTTAACACTAGAAAATAGAGAAGAATGTTATCAGTTTTTTGATGATTTATGTACTGTTAATGAAATTCAGTCATTATCACAGCGATTACAAGTAGCAAAAATGATTAAACAAGGCTATACGTATGCAACTATTGAACAAGAATCTGGTGCATCAACTGCAACTATTTCACGTGTGAAAAGATCATTACAATGGGGTAATGATGCTTATACGATGATTCTAGAGCGCATGAACATAGAAACGGCCGATTAACGATTTCATAAAGTATAAAATAAAAGAATAGGCTTACAAGAGCTAACGACAAGGATATTTAATACCTTGTCGTTAGTTTTTTTGTTGTTTACTTTGAAACAAAGTAATACGGAAATGTAATAGAAATACCCTCTTTTAAATATACGTATATTTTAAATGTTTATAAAAATAAAGTAGGGTAATTGATAGATAACAACAAAATAAATATAGTGATAGTTATTTGAAAAACTATTGGAATTGAGTGAAAGGAAGTAACTTTATGATTAAAAAATTGTTGTTTGGCCTAATAATGCTATTATTACTAAGCTTTATATTTGGTATTGCTTTGGTAGTATTTTCGAATTCATACACACCATCAATGTCTAATATTGTAAAACCTAAGAATGCCTTGCCAATTATTAATAAAACAGAAGGCGTTACACAGGTGAACGGCCACGTGATTGTCAATAAAAAATATAAACTCCCCCCACAATACCAACCAGGTGAAGATAAAATCGCGAAACGAAATTTTAATAAATTATTAGTTAAAGGTGAAGATGCCCAGTTAGATTTAAAATTTTCTAGTGGTTATAGAAGTTATAAAGAACAACAAAAAGTAATGAAAGACTATGTAGAAAAAGACGGTGAAAAAGTTGCGCGTCAATACACTGCAAAACCAGGAGAATCAGAACACCAAACAGGCCTTGCATTTGATGTTGGTACCAATAAGCCACTAGACGATTTTCATAAAGATTTTGAGAAAACACAAGAAGGTCGATGGATAAAACGACATGCTTCAGATTATGGCTTTATTATTAGATATCCAAAAGGACAATCACATGAAACAGGCTATGCATACGAAGCGTGGCATCTTCGTTACGTCGGTAAAACACTCGCCAAAATTATTGATGAACAAGATACCAATTTAGAAAGTTACTATCGTTTAAATGAAAAATGAAATTAAAATCAACAAATCGCTGCGAAAATTCGGGGCGATTTTTTTACATCATTTTAGAACTCATAGCATAAAAATGATATAATCAAATGTATGCTAAAAGAAGGAGTAACATGTTATGAATGAGATTAAAAAGTGGAAACATATTTTTAAATTAGATCCTGCAAAATCAATCAGTGATAAGGATTTAGAGAGAATTTGTAGATCTGGCACCGATGCTATTATGATAGGTGGTACAGATAATGTTACCGAAGATAACGTTTCACACTTGATGAAAAAAGTTAATGCTCATTCCGTACCGCTAGTTTTTGAATTTTCAAACTTAGAGAGTATCGTGCCAGGGTTTGATTTATATTTTATACCTACAGTGTTAAATAGCAAGGATGTAAAGTTTCATAATGGTATGCTCTTAGAAGCACTGAAAAATTATGGGTATTTAATCGATTTTGAAGAAATAGTGTTCGAAGGTTATGTTGTACTAAATCCCGATTGTAAAGTGGCGACATTAACACAAGCCAACACACATTTAACAACAGAAGATATTGAAGCATATGCCCAAATGATTAATGATATTTATAAATTACCAGTTATGTATATCGAATATAGTGGTGTTTATGGAGAGATTGATATGGTAAAAGCAGCAGCTGATTCATTATCTAATACACAATTATTTTATGGTGGTGGTATTAATGATTATAAAGAAGCAGAAGCAATGGCTTCAGTAGCTGATACAATCATCGTCGGCAACATTATTTATGAAGATATAAACAAAGCACTAAAAACAGTTAAGATAAAGGAGACACATAAATGAATGCATTAGTTAATAAAATGAATGACGAACAAAGCCAGGCAGTACGTACAACAGAGGGCCCATTACTTATAATGGCAGGCGCGGGTTCAGGTAAGACACGTGTCTTAACACATCGTATTGCTTACTTGTTAGATGAAAAGGGAGTGTCTCCGTATAATGTTTTAGCGATTACTTTTACAAATAAAGCAGCTAAGGAAATGAAAGAACGTGTCCAAACTTTAGTTGGTGAACAAGCTGAAGTGATTTGGATGTCAACATTCCACTCCATGTGTGTGAGAATTCTTAGAAGAGACGCAGATCGTATTGGTATTGAAAGAAACTTTACGATTATTGATCCAACTGATCAAAAATCAGTTATTAAAGATGTTTTAAAAAATGAAAATATAGATAGTAAGAAATTTGAACCTAGAATGTTTATAGGCTCAATTAGTAATTTGAAAAATGAATTAAAGACACCTGAAGATGCGCAAAAAGAAGCAAATGACTACCATTCACAAATGGTTGCGACTGTATACAAAGGTTATCAACGTCAACTTTCAAGAAATGAAGCGCTAGACTTTGATGATTTAATTATGGTGACCATCCGATTATTTGAACGTGTTCCAGAAGTGTTGGATTACTATCAAAATAAATTTCAATACATACACGTGGATGAATATCAAGATACGAATAAAGCACAGTACACATTAGTGAAATTATTAGCATCAAAATTCAAAAATTTATGTGTAGTAGGAGATTCTGACCAATCGATTTACGGTTGGCGCGGGGCAGATATCCAAAACATTTTGTCATTTGAAGAAGATTATCCTGAGGCAAAAACAATTTTCTTAGAACAAAATTATCGTTCTACTAAAAATATATTAAATGCAGCTAATGAAGTTATTAAAAATAATTCAGAACGTAAACCTAAGGGATTATGGACAGGCAATACAGATGGCGATAAAATTCATTACTACGAAGCGACAACTGAACGCGATGAAGCAGAATATGTTGTACGTGAAATCATGAAACATCAACGAAATGGCAAGAAATATCAAGATATGGCAATTCTATATCGTACCAATGCACAGTCACGTGTACTGGAAGAAACCTTTATGAAATCTAATATCCCTTATACTATGGTTGGAGGACAAAAGTTCTACGACAGAAAAGAAATTAAAGACTTATTGAGTTACTTAAGAATTATTGCAAACAGTAATGACGATATTAGCTTACGCCGTGTTATTAATATTCCAAAACGTGGCATTGGCCCGTCTTCGGTAGATAAAATTCAAGCTTATGCTGTTCAAAATGATTTGAGTATGTTTGATGCTTTGGCAGAAGTTGATTTTATTGGTTTATCGAAAAAAGTAACACAAGAATGTATTACTTTTTATGATACGATGCAAAATATCATCAAACAGCAAGAGTTTTTAGAAATTACAGAGATTGTAAATGAAGCGTTAGAAAAATCTGGTTATCGCGAAATGTTAGAGCGTGAACAAACATTAGAATCGAGAAGTAGATTAGAAAATATTGATGAGTTCATGTCTGTACCAAAAGATTATGAAGAAAATACGCCGTTAGAAGAACAATCTTTGATAAACTTCCTAACTGATTTATCATTAGTTGCTGATATAGATGAAGCACAAATTGAAAATGGTATAACATTGATGACAATGCACTCTGCTAAAGGTTTAGAATTCCCGATTGTTTTTATAATGGGTATGGAAGAGTCGTTATTCCCGCATATTAGAGCAATTAAAAGTGATGACGAACATGAAATGCAAGAAGAAAGACGTATCTGCTATGTGGCTATTACACGTGCAGAAGAAACATTATATTTAACACACGCAACATCAAGAATGTTGTTTGGTAGACCACAGTCTAATATGGCATCTAGGTTCTTAAGAGAAATCCCTGAAGATTTACTAGAAAATGAAACTAAACGCAACGCTTCTACGCAAAGTCAAGGAAATCGTTTCCAATCAGCTACAAAGCAACCAGCTAAAAGAGCACATAGCCAAAAAACTACTACATCAAGAAAATCTCAAGCAACAACTAATTGGAATGTTGGAGATAAAGTGATGCATAAATCTTGGGGTGAGGGTATGGTTAGTAATGTGAAGGAAAAAAATGGTTCAGTAGAATTAGATATTATCTTTAAATCAGAAGGGCCGAAACGATTATTAGCACAATTCGCACCAATTGAGAAGAAGGGGGAGTAACAAGTGGCTGATTTGCAATCACGTGTAAATGATTTACATGATTTATTAAATCAATATAGCTATGAATATTATGTTCAAGATAACCCATCTGTACCTGATAGTGAGTATGATAAGTTATTACACGAATTAATAGATATTGAAACAACTCATCCTGAATATCGCACAGAGGATTCACCTACAGTGAGAGTGGGTGGAAGTGCACAATCAACGTTTGAGAAAGTGCAACACGACACCCCTATGCTCAGTTTAGGTAATGCATTTAATGAGGAAGATTTAAGGAAGTTTGACCAACGTATACGTGATAACATTGGTGATGTGGAATATATGTGTGAATTAAAGATAGACGGTTTAGCTGTATCATTAAAATATGAAAATGGAAGATTTGTCCAAGGCTTAACACGCGGGGACGGTACTACAGGCGAGGACATAACAGAAAACTTAAAAACTATTCACGCCATCCCTTTAAAAATTAATGAACCTAGAACATTTGAAGTTCGTGGTGAAGCATACATGCCTAGAAAATCATTTTTTAATTTGAATGAAGCTAAAGCAGAAAATGATGAACAGCCCTTTGCAAATCCAAGAAATGCAGCTGCAGGCTCACTAAGACAATTAGATTCAAAACTTGCTGCTAAACGTAAATTAAGCGTCTTTCTATATAGTGTGAATGATTTTACGCAATTTAATGCAGATACTCAGAGTGAAGCATTAGATGAGTTAGATCAATTAGGATTTAAAACAAATCAAGCACGCCAACGTGTACAAACGATAGATGAAGTGCTGGCATATATTGAAAAATGGACAGAGCAACGTGAAGATTTGCCATATGATATTGATGGTATTGTAATTAAAGTGAATGCTTTAGAACAACAAGAAGCACTTGGATTTACTCAAAAATCTCCGCGTTGGGCAATTGCATATAAATTCCCTGCAGAAGAAGTAATAACAGAGCTGTTAGATATTGAGTTAAGCATCGGTAGAACGGGTGTTGTGACCCCAACTGCAATATTAGAACCAGTAAAAGTTGCTGGTACAACTGTTTCCCGCGCTTCGTTACATAATGAAGATTTGATACATGAGAAAGACATTAGAATTGGTGACAGTGTCGTCATTAAAAAAGCTGGAGATATTATCCCTGAAGTTATCAAGAGTGTGCTAGATAGACGTCCTGAAAATGCAGAACAATACCATATGCCGACGCATTGCCCGAGTTGTAATCATGAGTTAGTAAGGATTGAAGGTGAAGTTGCATTACGTTGTATCAATCCGAAATGTCAAGCTCAGTTAGTAGAAGGGTTAATACATTTTGTTTCGAGACAAGCTATGAATATTGATGGTTTAGGAACAAAAATCATTCAACAATTGTACGAAAATGAACTGATTAAAGATGTAGCAGATATTTTCTATCTAACGAAAGAGGACCTAGAGCCACTTGATCGCATGGGTGAGAAAAAAATCGATAATCTGCTTAAAGCTATTGAGCTAGCGAAATCTAATTCTCTTGAACAACTACTATTTGGATTAGGTATAAGACATCTAGGAGTAAAGGCTAGTCAAGTCATTGCAGAGAAATATAGTACAATGGATAAGTTGTTTGATGCTACAGAAGAAGATTTGGTAACAATCCATGATATTGGTCACAAATTAGCACAATCAGTAGTAACTTATTTAGAAAATGAAGATATCCGTGCTCTAATTGAAAAATTAAAAGTTAAAAATGTTAATATGACTTATAAAGGTGTTAAGACAAGTGAATTTGAAGGGCATCCTGAATTTAAAGATAAAACAATTGTCCTTACAGGTAAATTGTATCAAATGACACGAAATGAAGCATCCAAATGGTTGGCGTTGCAAGGTGCAAAGGTAACTAATAGTGTGACTAAAAGTACAGATTTAGTTATTGCTGGTGAGGACGCTGGATCTAAGCTAACTAAAGCAGAAAAATTCGGTACAGTAGTTTGGTCTGAAGAAGACTTTGTTCAGAAACAAAAAGAAATTGAGGGATAGAGGAGATAATGCATGAAAAGAACGATAATATTATTCATTTCAGCAATTTTTGTATTATCAGCGTGTGGTCAAAATGAAGAAAAACCAAAAGAAAAATCTAATGATAATGAACAACAAGAATCGGGTTCTGTAAAAGAAATCGCTACAGACAAAAATGTACAAGGTGATAATTACAGAACAATTTTACCTTTTAAAGAAAGTCAGGCTCGAGGATTATTACAAGATAATATGGCTAATAGCTATAATGGAGAAGACTTTGAAAATGGGCTTCTAGATTTAAGTAAAAGTGTGTTTCCAACAGACGAATATTTATATCAAGATGGCCAATACTTAGATAAAGATACAATTAATGCATTCTTAAGTCCAAAGTATACAAAAGCAGAAGTAGATAAAATGGATGAAGACGAGCGTAAAGAGAAAAAAGCAAATGAGAATTTAGGGCTTAACCCTTCTCATAATGGTGAAACAGACCCTGAAAAAATTGCTAAAAATTCACCAGCCTATTTATCTAATATTTTAGAGCAGGATTTTTATGGTAGCGGTGATACTAAAGGTGAAAAAATTAAAGGCATGACAATAGGCTTAGCTATGAATAGTACATACTATTATCAAAAGGAAAAAGATGGCGAAACTTATAGTAAAGATTTAGATGATAAAGAAATTAAAAAACAAGGTAAGCAAATGGCTGGCGAAATTTTATCTAGAATTCGTGAGCATAAAGAATTGAAAGATATACCAATTCATTTTGCTATATACAAGCAAACTGGTGAAAATTCAATTGTACCTGGCGAGTTTATTACTGGTACAACTGTCGAAGAAGGCAAAACTCGCATCAATGACTGGAAAGATATTAACCAAAAAACAGCCTTATTACCTTCACAAGAAGCAGACGATTTAGATGAAAACTTGAACAACGATTTCAAACAATTTAATGATAATTTACAAACTTATTTTAATAACTTTACTCAAGCAGTAGGAACGGTTAAATTTGATAAAAAAGAAGCAAAACAATTATCTGTCGATGTACCAATCGATTATTATGGTAAAGCAGAAACAATTGGTATCACACAGTATGTGACAGAACAAGCAGAAAAATATTTTGATGATATTGATGAATATGAGATCCATATAAAGGATGGTAATAACCCAAAAGCCTTAATTAGTAAATCAAAAGATGATAAAGAGCCACAAGTTCATATTTATAAAAATAATAATTAGTAAATAGAATATATTGAATTAACGCCCTGCAAGATTGTCAATTTATGTCAATCTTGTAGGGCGTCTTTATATCATATAAATAATTTAAAAGTGTTTATTCTTTAATAATTTGTTTGACCTTATTGAGATCTTTTTCGACAAAATCTCCAGGTTTTTTAGTATATTTACTTACTAGGTAAGTAACAAGCACACTTGCAAAGAAACCAGGAATTATTTCATACATACCGAATATTTCGTTGATAGTAGCTAAAGGTTTTATCCAAGCAATCCAAATAATAACGACTACTGCGCCTGTAATCATTCCAGATAAAGCCCCTGCATGTGATAAACCTTTCCAGTATAACGAGAAAATAACTAAAGGACTGAAAGCAGCGCCAAATCCTGCCCAAGCATTTCCAACTAAATTTAAAATAGTATCGTTTGGAGACCAAGCAATCCAAATAGCAACAATAGCTACTAATAATACAGATAATCTGCCAACTAGAACGAACTCCTTTTCATGTTCTTTAGCTTTATCTTCGCCGCGAATTAATTTATAAAAATCTTCAGTTAATGAACTAGAAGTTACAAGTAATTGAGATGATATTGTACTCATGATTGCTGCCAATATCGCTGCTAATAAGAAACCACCTACAAGTGGGTGGAATAAAATCTGACTCATAACTATAAATAGCGTTTCAGGGTCTTCTAATTGAATATTGCGTTCAGAAATAAAGGCAATACCAGTAAGTCCAACTGCGACAGCGCCTAACAAACCTATAACCATCCAACTAATTCCAAGTCGTCTTGCTTTAGGTAATAGTTTATGTGTCTTAATAGACATAAACCTAACGATGATATGTGGCTGGCCAAAATAACCTAAGCCCCAAGCAAACAATGAAATAATACCTAATACTGTCGTACCTTTAAATAAATTCATATTTGTCGGTTTCATTTCAGCTACTTGTCTAAACGTATCTAAACCGCTGAGCTCTATAAGAGCAACAATCGGTACCATAACCATAGCAATTAACATGATAACTCCTTGGAAGAAGTCTGTAATAGAAACAGCTAAATAACCTCCAAAGAAAGTATAAAATATGACAATAGCTGCTACTATAATAAGCCCCCAATGATAGTTCATGCCAAAAGCGCTTTCGAATAATTTGCCACCTGAAACAAAACCTGAGTGTGTATATAAAGTGAAAAAAACTACGATAATTAAACCAGAAATAATTTTTATATAATTATTTTGGTCATTAAGCCTATTTTTGAAAAAATCTGGCAAAGTAATCGCATCACCTGCGAGTTCAGTATAAACTCTCAACCTAGGGGCTACGACAAAGTAGTTCACATATGCGCCTAAAGATAGACCAATTGTTATCCACATTGCTGAAAGACCAGTGCTATACACAGAGCCAGGTAACCCCATAATCATCCAACCACTCATATCCGATGCACCTGCTGAAAGAGCAGTGACATAAGGACCAATACTTCTGCCTCCAAGCATAAATTCACTTAAATTTCCTGTAGACTGTTTATATCCATAGTAACCAATAACGAGTAGTATAATGAAATATATTACAATCATAATATAAGTCTGCCAACTCGCCTGAACTTGGTTGGCTAATGAAGTGCCCAAAATCAGCATGGTTCATCATCTCCCTTTGTCTTTATCTATTAATTTGTTGTACATGAATGATTATACAATAAAATTTATAAATAGAGTAGTGCTATTTTAAATTATAACAATATATTGCTTTTCACAATATATTGTTAAGCGCTTACAAATTTGTATTGTAATGATACACTTACTATAAATTTTTGTGATTTATTATGCATTCTAAATATAAGGAAAGTATAGATAAGGTAAATGAATATATTGAAAATTAGATATTAAATAGCACAACTAGAGAAATTAAATCGCTTTAATTTGCGTATATTGTTGAAAAACTTAGATTTTTGGGCGGAATTTTGGTACAATTTTGTAATGAATGAGTAAAAAGGAGGCTTTTATTAATGGCTAAAGTTACACGAGAAGAAGTTGAACACATCGCTAATTTAGCAAGACTTCAAATTACTGAAGATGAATCTGCAGAAATGCAAAACACTTTAGAAAGTATTTTAAACTTTGCTAACCAAATAGATACAGCGGATACAAGTAACATTGAACCAACATATCATGTACTAGATTTACAAAATGTGTTACGTGAAGATAAAGCAATCGAGGGCATTCCCCAAGAACTTGCATTAAAAAATGCTAAAGAGACGGAAGATGGACAATTCAAAGTACCATCTATCATGAATGAGGAGGACGCTTAAGATGACGATCCGTTATGAATCTGTGGAGAATTTAATCAGCTTAATCAAAAACAAAGAAATAAAGCCATCACAAATTGTTAGTGACATTTACGATGCAATTGAAGAAACGGATCCAACTATTAAATCATTTCTTGCGTTAGATAAAGAAAATGCAATTAAGAAAGCACAAGAACTTGATGAATTACAAGCTAAGGATCAAATGGAAGGTAAGTTATTTGGTATACCTATGGGAATTAAAGATAACATTATCACCGAAGGCGTGGAAACAACTTGTGCTAGTAAAATGCTAGAAGGATTTGTACCGATTTATGAATCAACTGTAATGAATAAATTACATAATGAAAATGCGGTGCTTATCGGTAAATTGAATATGGATGAATTTGCAATGGGTGGTTCAACAGAAACATCTTATTACAAAAAAACAGTAAATCCATTCGACCATACTGCGGTTCCAGGTGGTTCATCTGGTGGCTCAGCAGCAGCAGTGGCAGCAGGTTTAGTACCTTTTAGTTTAGGATCAGATACTGGTGGCTCAATCCGTCAACCAGCTGCGTACTGTGGTATCGTAGGTCTGAAACCAACATACGGACGAGTGTCTCGTTTTGGTCTTGTTGCATTCGCATCGTCATTAGATCAAATTGGCCCATTAACACGTACGGTAAAAGATAATGCATTAGTGTTAGAAGCTATTACAGGCGTTGACGAAAATGATTCAACAAGTGCTCCAGTTGAAGATGCTGATTATACAGCTGATATAGGAAAAGATATAAAAGGACTTAAAGTAGCTTTACCAAGTGAATATTTAGGTGACGGCGTATCTAATGAAGTTAAAGCTTCAGTAAAGGAAGCGGTCGAAACACTTAAATCATTAGGTGCAACAGTTGAAGAAGTTTCCTTACCTAATACGAAGTATGGTATTCCATCTTATTATGTTATTGCATCATCAGAAGCATCATCAAACTTATCTCGTTTTGATGGTATAAGATATGGTTATCATTCACCTGAAGCTAATTCATTAGAAGAGTTATATAAAATGTCTAGAAGTGAAGGGTTCGGTGACGAAGTTAAACGTCGTATCTTTTTAGGTACATTTGCATTAAGCTCAGGATATTATGATGCTTTCTACAAAAAATCACAAAAAGTTAGAACTTTAATTAAAAATGACTTTGATCGTATTTTTGAAAATTATGATGTTGTAGTAGGCCCTACTACACCAACTACTGCATTTAATTTAGGTGAAGAAATTGATGATCCACTTACAATGTATGCAAATGATTTACTAACAACTCCTGTAAACTTAGCAGGATTACCGGGTATCTCTGTACCATGTGGACAATCAAATGGTCGACCAATTGGCTTGCAATTTATCGGTAAACCTTTTGATGAAAAAACATTGTACCGTGTCGCTTACCAATACGAAACACAATTCAATTTTCATAATGAATACGAAAAATTATAAGGAGTGGAAATCATGCATTTTGAAACAGTTATTGGGCTAGAAGTCCATGTTGAGTTGAAAACAGATTCTAAAATGTTCTCATCATCACCAGCGCATTTTGGAGCGAAACCGAACTCAAATACAAATGTAATTGACCTTGCATATCCTGGTGTCTTGCCAGTAGTAAATAAACGTGCAGTTGATTGGGCTATGAGAGCATCAATGGCATTAAATATGGAAATTGCTACGGAATCAAAATTTGACCGTAAAAACTATTTCTATCCAGATAATCCAAAAGCATATCAAATATCTCAGTTCGACCAACCAATTGGTGAAAACGGCTATATTGATATCGAGGTTGATGGAGAAACAAAACGTATTGGTATCACACGTTTGCACATGGAAGAAGATGCTGGTAAATCAACTCATAAAGATGGTTATTCTTTAGTAGATTTAAATAGACAAGGTACACCATTGATTGAAATTGTATCTGAACCAGACATTCGTTCTCCGCAAGAAGCGTATGCATATTTAGAAAAATTACGTTCTATTATTCAATACACAGGCGTTTCTGATTGTAAGATGGAAGAAGGTTCGCTACGTTGTGACGCTAATATTTCTTTACGTCCATATGGCCAAGAAGAATTTGGTACAAAGGCAGAACTTAAAAACTTAAACTCCTTTACATATGTCCGTAAAGGTTTAGAATATGAAGAAAAACGCCAAGAAGAAGAATTATTAAACGGTGGAGAAATCCTTCAAGAAACGCGTAGATTTGATGAATCAAATGGTAAAACATTATTAATGCGAGTTAAAGAAGGTTCTGATGATTATCGTTACTTCCCTGAACCAGACATTGTTCCTTTATATGTTGATGATGAATGGAAAGAACGTGTGCGCCAAACAATTCCAGAATTACCAGATGAAAGAAAAGAAAAATATGTTAACCAATTTGGTTTACCAGCATATGACGCGCATGTACTTACACTTACTAAGGAAATGTCAGATTTCTTCGAAGGTGCTGTAGCACAAGGTGCTGACATCAAATTGACTTCTAACTGGTTAATGGGCGGGGTGAATGAGTATTTAAATAAAAACCAAATTGAGTTATTAGATACTAAGTTAACTCCTGAAAACTTAGCTGGTATGATTAAATTAATCGAAGATGGCACAATGAGCAGTAAAATTGCTAAAAAAGTATTCCCAGAACTTGCTGAAAATGGCGGAGATGCCAAACAAATTATGGAAGATAAAGGTTTAGTCCAAATCTCTGACGAGGCGACACTTCTTAAATTTGTAAATGAAGCATTAGATAATAATGAGCAATCAATTGAAGACTATAAAAATGGTAAAGGTAAAGCGATGGGCTTCTTAGTTGGTCAAATTATGAAAGCTTCAAAAGGTCAAGCAAATCCACAATTAGTTAATCAATTATTGAAACAAGAATTAGATAAAAGATAATAGTTAGCACATAAGTGTTTATAATTACTAAATTATTATGTGTGTTAAAACTATGACTAGCAGTACAGGCTGAGACAATTTAATTGTCTCAGCCTTAATCATTATATTGGTAGTAACTTAAAGTTCCACTCCCAATTTATAAATACTTCGTTCTATATTTTCTTTAAAATTTAACCTAAAATGCTTTTATCATCTATGTAAATCATTTAATATAGGTAATGAGTATACGAAGTTGAGGGATAAATTATGAGAAAACGAGCTAGAATCATTTATAACCCAACATCTGGAAAAGAACTTTTTAAACGTACATTACCAGATGTTTTAATTAAATTAGAAAAAGCAGGCTTTGAAACAAGTGCTTATGCAACTGAAAAAGTCGGAGATGCTACAACAGAAGCGACACGTTGCTTAGAACAAAATTACGATGTACTTATAGCTGCAGGAGGCGATGGCACTTTAAATGAAGTCATTAATGGTATAGCAGAAAAAGCCAATAGACCGAGTTTAGGTATCATTCCAATGGGCACTGTTAATGATTTTGGTCGTGCGTTACATTTACCTACTGACATAATGAGCGCCATTGACGTCATCATTGAAGGTCACATTACGCGTGTAGATATAGGGAAAATGAATAGTCGCTATTTTATTAATTTAGCTGCAGGAGGACAATTAACCCAAGTCTCATATGAAACACCGAGTAAATTAAAATCCATCGTTGGACCGTTTGCATATTATATAAAAGGTTTTGAAATGTTACCGCAAATGAAAGCAGTAGATATCCGCATTGAATATGATGATGAATTATTTCAAGGCGAAGCGCTTTTATTTTTACTTGGCCTGACAAATTCGATGGCAGGTTTCGAGAAATTAGTACCCGATGCGAAATTAGATGATGGTTATTTTACTTTAATTATCGTTGAAAAAGCGAACCTTGCAGAGCTTGGTCATATAATGACTTTAGCATCTAGAGGTGAGCATACAAAACATCCAAAAGTCCATTATAAGAAAGCGAAATCTATAAGCATTTCATCCTTTACTGATATGCAACTTAATGTAGACGGTGAGTATGGTGGCAAATTACCCGGTAACTTCTTGAATTTAAAACAACACATTGAAGTGTTTACACCGAGTGACATACAGAACGAAGAAATAGTTGAACAATAAAATATATAATAAACTACGAGGTTAGGTCAGTCTATAAATATTCCTAACCTCTTTTAGTGTGGGGTGAAATAATGAACGCAATTCAAAAAAACGAAGTCGTAGAGGGGAAAGTTGTAGATTTAACACATGAAGGTCATGGTGTTGTTAAATTCGATCGTTATCCTGTTTTTGTTCCTAATGCGTTAATTAATGAAGTAATTGAATTTAAAGTGATTAAAGTGAAAAAGAATTTTGCTATAGGTAAATTAATAACTATTAAAGAACAAAGTGAATCTCGGGTAGAACCACCATGTATATATTATTATAAATGTGGTGGTTGCCAATTACAGCATATGACTTATCAAGCGCAATTAGATATGAAAAAAGAACAAGTAATAAATTTATTCCAACGTAAAGCAGGATTTAAAGATGTTGTGATACATGATACAGTCGGGATGGATAATCCTTGGTATTACAGAAATAAATCCCAAATTCCAGTAGGTAAAAATAATGAGCATGAAGTAATAACCGGATTTTATCGTCAACGTAGTCATGACATAATCGATATGGATGAATGTTTAATACAGGACAGTTTACATCAAGACGTAATAAACAAGGTTAAAGCATGGTTTAATGAACTTAATGTTAGCGTTTATAATGAACGTCAAAAACAAGGCTTAATGCGACATGTTGTCATTAGGACTGGGCACCACTCAAGAGAATTAATGGTTATATTTGTCACAAACGGTAAAAAATTTAAACAAAGTGACATCATAACAGATAGATTAATTGCTACCTTTCCGGAAATTGTCAGTATTAAACAAAATATAAATACGACACATTCTAATGTGATTATGGGAAATGACTCATATACTTTATATGGAAAAGATGAGATTGAAGATACATTATCTGATGTTACATTTAAAATAAATGACCAATCATTTTATCAAATTAATTCAATACAAACTGAAAAATTATATCAACGCGCTATAGAATATGCAGAACTACAAGGTGAAGAAGTTGTGCTTGATACGTATTGCGGGATTGGAACTATTGGATTATACATGGCTCCGAAAGCGAAACATGTTTATGGTGTTGAAGTTGTTCCTGAGGCAATTAAAGACGCACAGTTAAATGCGACTATAAACCAATTCGAAAATACTACTTTTGTCTGTGGCAAAGCTGAAGAAGTTATCTTAAAATGGGAATCGGAAGGAATTAAACCAGATGTAGTAATGGTTGATCCACCTCGCAAAGGGTGCGACGAAACATTTTTGGAAACATTATTAGAATTAAAACCCAAAAAGATTGTCTATATTTCCTGCAATCCATCCACACAACAACGCGATGCTCAATTACTAGCACAACATTATAAATTAACGCAAATCACACCAGTAGATATGTTCCCACATACGACACATGTTGAAACTGTTGCACAATTTGAACGACTTTAAGTTTAACCCATTAGATTAATGTGATGTTTTGTTATATATAGTAATTGTGAAATTAATTAATTAGTTGTTTACTGAGTATTGCAGATTATTGCAAGTTGAGTAAGTTTGTTAAAATTTAATTACAAGCAACTAACTTTCTTGAAAAGCCCTTTATTAGTGGAGATAATCGTTGTATACTCTAGGTAATAACGAATGACATGGAGGGTTGACTGATGTTCAAAATTGATTTGTTTTCGAGCAAAAAGGCGCTTGAAGGCTTTATCTTATTTCAATTTACAATTGTGATGATTAGCATTTTAGTATCTTATAAATTGGCTTATTCAATGACACATATTATTGAACAGAATATTGTTTTAAATTTGCTGCTTGGTATAATAGGTTTTGCAGTTGTATACTTCTTACATGAATTTATTCACAACGTTATGTTTCGAATATTTTCAAAAGGTAATAAACCTACATATCGTATTCGGTTAGGTTTAATGACAACACATATGCCAAATGTTTATTTCAAAAAATGGCAGTACATCAGCATCATGTTAGCTCCATTAGTCATCATTACAAGTGCATTATTAATACTATTTTCTTTCTTTGCATATTCATCACTTATATTTATTGCATGTTTCCATATAGGATATTGTGTGTTGGATTTGTACTTTCTATCAGGCGCATTCAATAAAAATGTGCAATTGATTGAAGACACCGAAGATGGTATTATATTTTACACTAAAGCTTCAGTCCAGGAGTTACAAACAGAAGCAAAATAGCATATATTTAATATAAATCATTTTTAATTAAAGAGTTAGGATTCTAGTATTAAAATATATATTGACGATACGTTCAGTATTTATTTCAATAACTAGGACTAGCTCTTTTTTAATGAGCAAATTTGAAGAATTAAAATATAGTAAATTGTAAGATATAAGTAATAGAAAGAATTAATACTAGCATAAAAAGAGGAGGTGAGGTAATTGTCAGAGAGAAGAATTATTCATATTGATATGGACTATTTTTTTGCGCAAGTTGAAATGAGGGATAACCCTAAATTAAAAGGGAAACCAGTTATTGTAGGTGGTAAAGCAAGTGGTAGAGGCGTTGTTTCTACAGCATCTTATGAAGCAAGAAAATATGGTGTCCATTCTGCAATGCCCACCGCTCAGGCACATAAACTTTGTCCTAACGGATATTACGTGACGCCTCGATTTGAAGCTTATAGAGAAGCATCAGAACTAATTATGAATATCTTTAAAAGTTATACTGACATAGTTGAACCACTTTCATTAGATGAGGCCTATCTAGATATTACACACCTTGTTAGACCGGATTTACCTGCTTCTCATATTGCACAATATATACGGAGAGATATTTTTGAAGCGACACAACTTACTTCTTCAGCAGGTGTTTCTTACAATAAGTTTCTAGCAAAGTTGGCTAGTGGAATGAACAAACCGAACGGCTTAACTGTAATTGATTACCACAATGTACACAAGATATTAATGGAGTTAGACATTGGTGACTTCCCAGGTGTTGGAAAGGCTTCGAAGGGAAAAATGCATGAGCATAATATATATACGGGACAGGATTTGTATGATCAAAGCGAGCGAGAACTGATTAGGCTGTTTGGTAAAAGAGGTCATGGTTTATATAACAAGGCAAGGGGCATAGATCATAATCCAGTTAAATCAACGAGAATTAGAAAGTCTGTTGGTACTGAACGAACGTTTGCTACTGATATGAACGATGATGAAGAAATATTACAAAAAGTTTGGGAGTTAAGTAATAAAACAGCAGAACGGTTAGCTAAATTGCATAAATCAGGTAAAACAGTAACTGTTAAAATAAAGACATTTAAATTTGAAACATTATCTAAGCAACGTAGCTTACGTGATCCTGTTCGGAACGAGACGGATATCTATAATATTGCTTATAGTTTATATACTGAATTAAAAGATTCCGATACACCTATTAGACTTATAGGGGTGACTGTTGGGAACCTAGAAAAAGCCACATTCGAAAACATGACAATTTATGATTATATTTAAAGGTGTTTATTGTTATATAGTTTCATCAAATTATATGTCTTAATAATATTTAGTCTTTATCTCTAAGATCTTTACCATATACCTTAAGCATACTTGGTAAATTGTCATAGTGTTTTAGAAGTCTAAATGTGATCATAGCACAAGCTTTAGCGTCATTTAGTGCATCATGGTGTCCGTGAAAGTCTAAATTGTAATATTGCATCATATAATTTAAACCATAACGGTGGTTATGAATTGTTCTTCGTGATAATTGAAGTGAACAAAAATAAGTCATGCATGGTGTTTCAATTCCCAATGCTCTAATACTTTCGTGTAACACAGTCATATCAAAAGCCGCATTATGCGCTACTACTGGTAAATCACCTATAAATTTCAACATGTATGGATACACAGTTTTAAAAGTAGGGGCATCTGCAACTTCCTCGGGATGAATACCGTGTACTGCAATATTTTGTTGTGAAAAGAAGTCATTAGGATTAATAAGGGTGTTAAACGTTTCTGTTATTTGATGGTTAATAACTTTAACCATACCAACCGAACAAATACTCGTTCGTTTCCCATTTGCTGTTTCAAAATCTAAAGCAATAAAGGCATCTGAAGTCATTTTATATGGTTCCTTTCTTAATATTAATATGTAATGACTTTATATAAATATGCTTAACTAGTCAAGTTAATAAGACTATTCGAAGTGGCATTAATAGTTTGTTTAAATATTACTAATTGTGGAAAGATATAAAAAAGAGGGATTAGCATAAAAATCATTTTAACAAAAATTGATTCTTAGACTTTTCCCTTTTATGATGTGCCAAAGTTAGGCATGGAGTATAAAAATAAGATATTTATGCTTGAATAATATCGTGGCACAAATATCTTACTTACTGTTTAATGTCCAAGAAAGTTTAAGCGTTCTCGTTGAAAGAACGTGCAGCTAATTCTTTTTCGTATAAGTAAAGTGTATTACTGTCATCACCGATACGATTTAAATAATCGATATGTGTTTCAAACATAGCTTCCTCTTCAACTTGTTCATCTAAGAACCAATTTAAGAAAGAAATTGTTGCGTAGTCTTTATCTTTATTAGCTAAATCAGATAAATTATAAAATCTACGCGTTACATCTTGCTCTTGCGCTAAACCATCTTTAAACGTTTCTAAAATACTTGAGAACTCTGTTTTTGGTGCAGGAATAGAACTGAAGAGCGCATGGCCACCACGATCATTAATGTAGTCGTATATTTTTTTACCGTGGAAACGTTCTTCTTTCGCTTGTTGGATATAGAAGTTAGCAAATCCTTCATAAGAATTGTCATCACAGAAAGCAGCCATAGCCATATATGCATGAGCTGCGTAAAATTCATGATTCATTTGTTCATTTAACGCATTCAATAAGTCTTCATTTAACATAATTAATAAGCCTCCAATGCTTTTTTTTAAGTATATCAAAACTATTCATAGTAGTAAATTATACGTAACACAGATAGTAAAAATGCTATAGTAATTTAGATTTAGAATTGTTTGGAATACAACATAATCATGTTATAATATTCTAGTGAAGAGTAGAGGAGGAAGTATATGAGACATTGGACTGCAACCCGATTAGCAAAAATGGCTAGGCAAGCGAGTAGAGTAGCCGGTAAAAAAGGTACAGATTTGCCAGGTCAAGTTGCTAGAAGAATAGATAAAAATATATTACGAAAATTAGCTTCTCAGGTTGATGAGATTGTCTTCATTAGTGGAACAAATGGGAAAACGACGACATCGAATTTAATCGGTCATACATTAAGAGCTAATGATATTGAAATTATACATAATAATGAAGGCGCAAATATGGCTGCTGGCATAACGTCAGCTTTTATTTTGCAAAATAATAAAGATACAAAAATTGCAGTTATTGAGATAGATGAAGGGTCAATTCCAAGAGTGCTTAATGAAGTAACACCGACAATGATGGTTGTTACGAATTTCTTCCGAGACCAAATGGACCGTTTTGGCGAAATCGATATTATGGTCAATAATATAGCAAACGCAATTAATAATAAGGGAATTAAGTTGCTGTTAAATGCGGATGATCCATTTGTAAGTAGGTTAAAAATAGCTAGTGATACAGTTGTTTATTATGGGATGAAAGCACACGCACATGAATTTGAGCAAAGTACAATGAATGAAAGTCGTTATTGTCCAAACTGTGGCCGCTTATTACATTATGATTATGTACAATATAATCAAATTGGACACTATCATTGTGAATGCGGATTTAAACGTGAAGATACAAAATACGAAGTATCTCAGTTTACACTTACGCCATTTATTAATTTAGATGTAGGAACTACTACATTTAATATGAAAATAGCTGGTGATTTTAACGCGTATAACGCGATAGCAGCATACACAGTCTTAAGAGAATTAGGTTTAGATGATGAAGGTATACGACAAGGTTTTGAAACTTATACTTCTGACAATGGCCGTATGCAATATTTTAAAAAAGATAGCAAAGAGGCAATGATTAATCTTGCCAAAAACCCTGCTGGAATGAATGCAAGCTTATCTGTGGGAGAACAATTAACTGGTAGTAAAGTTTATGTATTGAGTTTAAATGATAATGCTGCCGATGGTAGAGATACATCATGGATATATGATGCTGATTTTGAAAAATTAACCAGACAGCAGATTGAAGCAATTATTGTGACAGGTACGCGTGCTGAGGAATTGCAATTAAGATTGAAACTTGCTGGTGTTAATGTTCCAATCATTTTGGAAAAAGATATATATAAAGCTACGGCTAAAACAATGGATTATAAAGAAAGTTTCACCGTGGCAATTCCAAATTATACTTCACTTGCACCAATGCTAGAACAATTAAACCACTCATTTGAGGAGGTCAAAGTGAAATGAATGAATTAACGATTTACCACTTTATGCCAGACAAATTAAACTTATATAGTGATATAGGTAACATTATAGCATTAAAGCAACGTGCCAAATTAAGAAATATTAAATTAAATGTTGTAGATGTTAATGAAACAGAAGGTATCACCTTAGATGGTTGTGATATATTCTTTATCGGTGGTGGAAGTGATAGAGAACAAACTCTTGCAACAAAAGAGTTAAGCAAAATTAAAAATGCTTTAAAAGCAGCAATAGAAGATGGTATGCCAGGTCTAACGATTTGTGGAGGGTATCAATTTTTGGGAACTAAATATATCACTCCTGATGGTACAGAACTCGCTGGCTTAGATATATTAGACTTTTATACAGAATCACAAAAAGAACGTCTAACTGGTGATATCGTTATACAAAGCGAGACTTTTGGTACAATTGTTGGCTTTGAAAATCACGGCGGGCGCACGTACCATTCCTATGGCACTTTAGGGAAAGTAACACATGGTTACGGTAATAACGATGATGAAGCGGCAGAAGGTATACATTACAAAAATCTCTTAGGCACGTATTTGCATGGTCCAATTTTACCAAAAAATCATGAAATTACAGATTACTTGTTAGAGAAAGCTTGTGAGCGCAAAGGTATAGAATTTGAGCCTAAACAAGTGGATAATACAGAAGAAGAAGCTGCTAAACAAGTCATTGTTGAGCGTGTACAGAAAAACAATTAATTAAACGTTTATAGTAATGCGATAGGGTAGACTACAAATTATGCAAAAAAGAGTGGTACAGAAATCATTTTAGTCAAAAACGATTTCTGTACCACTCTTTTTATATGTATAATTAGCTGAATACTCACGCTATCGTATAATGATTAACTAATTATAATTTATGAGGCAAAACGATGGTCTAAGATTCGATAAATTAATAATATCTCATAGATGATATGACTTTTAATTTGATTTTCATCAAACTCATCTAAACCTTTGACTGATGTTTTGAGTAATGAAGCGTGGCGTGGTTGGCGTTCAAAATGGCCAGTCGTATAGATATTATTTATACTTTGTGCAATATATAAGATGGCCAATTTTTCATCGTGCGTAAATGTTACAATAGTATCTTTTGGTAAGTACACTAAATTGGACAAATGAGTTATAAATAATCTGTTTGTGTGTGATCTAGTTGTTAATGACTTTAGCCGTAACCAGTCAGAGTCATTATGCTTATGGTAACTAAGTTCATCTTTTTGGTAAGCCAATAACGTTTCTACTTTTTGGTTGATGTCGACCAAAGCATTTAATTGACGATAAGGTGCGCTTTTGGTGAATTTACCAAGTAAAAGTTGCCGCATTCTTAAATCAAAAAGAGCATACATTTTACGTTCAGAAGTATTTATTGAAGATTCTAACTGATCATAATATTTCGGAGGTAAAATAATAAAGTTCACAAGACCTGCAGTTACAAGGCCTATTATGGCTGTTAAAAGTCTGGAAAAGAAATTAAAGAAATAAGCATCGTGAATACCTGGAATCATGGCCATTGCAGTTAGTGTAGCGACAGTTGTACCCACGTGTAAGTTTAACTTGGTACATAAAATGATTGTGAATGTTGCACTAAAAGCATAAGCAAAAGGTGATTGATCACCGAAGATAAAAGTAAATATTACGGCAAATAATGCGCCAATAATAGTTGCTGGCAGTCTTCGATAACCTTTTTTCAGAGAAGCTTTAGCAGTTGGTTCAATTGTAACAATTGCCGTTAAAATTGCAAAAATAGGGTTTAAATCTAAGGCTAAGCAGAAAAATGCAGTTAAAAATGTAGCTAATCCTGTTTTGATTGTTCGTGCACCGATAATCTTTTTATACCAAATGTCATTCATAGAAAAACTCCTAATGGTATGTATAGTAGCCAAATCAATATGAAATATTAAAAGTAGTCATGTCATTCTTTCCATAAAATGTTAAACTATACATGTTAAAATTTTCTAATTTATTATATCAAAAAAATTCTGCTATAATAAGGGAGAATATAATTTATAAAAAGGAACGGGATAATATGATCGTAAAAACAGAAGAAGAATTAACAGCTTTAAAAGATATTGGTTACATATGTGCTTTAATTAGAGATAAAATGCAAGCTGCTACTAAACCCGGTGTAACTACTAAAGAGTTAGATGACATAGCAAAAGTATTGTTTGAAGAACATGGTGCAATCTCAGCACCAATCCACGATGAAAACTTCCCAGGCCAAACATGTATTAGTGTAAATGAAGAAGTTGCACACGGCATTCCTGGTAAACGTAAAATAAACGAAGGTGATTTAGTGAATATTGATGTGTCTGCCTTGAAAAACGGTTATTATGCAGACACAGGTATTTCATTTGTTGTTGGTGAAGCCGATAATCCATTGAAACAAAAAGTTTGTGATGTAGCATTAGAAGCTTTTGAAGCAGCTATGACAAGAATTAAACCTGGCGCAAAACTTAGCCAAATTGGTAAAGCAGTGCATGCAACAGCCCGTAAAAACAACCTTACTGTAATAAAAAACTTAACTGGGCACGGTGTTGGACAATCATTGCATGAAGCGCCAAACCACGTGATGAACTATTATGAACCAAAAGACAAAACATTACTAAAAGAAGGTACAGTCATAGCAGTAGAGCCATTTATTTCTACAAAGGCAACTTATGTTACTGAAGGGAAAAATGAATGGGCGTTTGAAACCAAAGATAAAAGTTTTGTGGCTCAAATTGAACATACTGTCATTGTGACAAAAGATGGACCAGTATTAACTACTAAAATAGATTAGATAGTGTTTCGGTCTAAAGTCCTAATATAAGATGGTTCCGGAGCCTATATTAAAGGTTCCGGATGTTTTTTATAATAGAATTTAATCAATCATGAGGTGATTCTATGAATTATATTAAGACTTACTTAGAAAAAATGACTAAAAACACTTTTTACACTAGTTTAGTAGAATATAGACAATATTTAGATAGAAAATTAAGAAGTATTGAAATGTACATAAATTATTTAATCGAAAGAAAAGTTTATGTAGGAAAATTAATTGATAATTTAACTTTATCATTAGAAAACAAATATATTGAAATGATAGATGAAGATTACATTTATTGCGCTCAAGAGATTGAGGATATCGAAATAGATAGAATAAAAAACGACTTAAATGAAATGGAAGCAGACTACGCTCGAATCGAATCCGATCTATCACAACAAGCAGTTGAAAGAGCAAATATTGAAACTGAGTGTGATTTAATCAAACGCATTAGTTTAGTCGCTTGAAGAAAGGTGGCGAAACATGACTCATAAATATATATCGACAGAGATGCTTATTGTTTTTACAGCATTGATGATTATTGCCAATTTTTACTATATTTTCTTTGAAAAAATTGGCTTTTTACTTGTCTTATTACTTGGTTGTATTTTAGTTTATGTAGGTTATATTTATTTTCATAAAGTACGTGGACTACTCTCGTTTTGGATAGGGGTATTATTGATTGCGTTTACGTTACTTTCAAATAAATACACAATTATAATTTTATTTGTATTTTTAATTGTATTAATCGTAAGATATATTATTTATAGATTTAGACCATTGAAGATTACTGCTACTGAAGAAGAGGTAGATACGCCAGATTTTATAAAGCAAAAATGGTTTGGTGAACAACGTACGCCTGTATATGTTTATAAGTGGGAAGATATTCA
The DNA here is from genome assembly GCF_043107035.1 of Staphylococcus sp. 231237_7MaSpsaltlick. NCBI lineage: Bacteria > Bacillati > Bacillota > Bacilli > Caryophanales > Staphylococcaceae > Staphylococcus > Staphylococcus sp. 231237_7MaSpsaltlick. The sequence goes on along the minus strand of NZ_JBICNX010000015.1, from coordinate 24,016 downwards.
AGTACAACATGGTATTGGAGATATTCATATTGATATGTCAAAAGCTGCTAATATTAAGGAGAATAATACTCTAGTTATCCGTCATATTATTGGAAAAGTACAAATTATCGTACCATTGAACTACAATATAATCTTACATTTCACAACGTTGTATGGTAATGCCTATGTAAATGAAACGTCTTACAAAGTTGAGAATAATAATATCAAGATTGTTGAGGAGACTAAAGAAGATAATTATGCTGTGAACATTTATGTTTCGTCCTTCTTGGGCGATGTTGAGGTGGTTTATAAATGAATCACTACATTAGAGCAATAGGTTCAATGTTGATATTAGTTTATAGTACGTTTTTTGCTATATTTTTTATAGATAAAGTATTTGTTAACATCATGTACTTTCAAGGTATGTTTTATACGCAAATATTTGGGATTCCCGTCTTACTATTTCTAAACTTAATGGTTATTTTACTGTGTATTATTGTAGGTTCTGTATTAGCCTATAAAATTAATCAACAAAACCATTGGTTAAAAGACCAGATAGAAAGATCAATAGAAGGGCAAACTGTAGGTATAAATGACCAAAATATTGAATTGTACAATGAAACTATCGAGTTATATCAAACGTTAGTTCCTTTAAATCAAGAAGTACATAAATTAAGGATGAAAACGCAAAATTTAACTAATGAATCATATAATATTAATGACGTAAAAGTTAAAAAAATTATTGAGGATGAACGACAAAGGTTGGCACGTGAATTACATGATTCCGTGAGCCAACAGTTGTTCGCAGCTAGTATGATGTTATCAGCAATAAAAGAAACAAAATTAGAAGCACCATTGGATCAACAAATCCCAGTGCTAGAAAAAATGATACAAGATTCTCAATTAGAGATGAGAGCTTTATTACTACATTTAAGACCTATAGGTTTGAAAGATAAATCACTTGGTGAAGGTATCAAAGATTTAGTTGTAGATTTACAGAAAAAAGTACCGATGAAAGTTGTATATGATATAGAGGAATTTAAAGTGCCTAAAGGCATTGAAGACCATTTATTTAGAATTACACAAGAAGCTATATCTAATACATTAAGACATTCAAAAGGAACTAAAGTGACTATAGAGTTATTCAATAGAGATGATTACTTATTATTAAGAATACAAGATAATGGTAAAGGCTTTAATGTAGATGATAAAGTAGAACAAAGTTATGGCTTGAAAAATATGCGTGAACGTGCACTTGAGATTGGTGCCACATTTCATATTGTATCGTTACCTGACGCAGGTACTAGAATTGAAGTTAAAGCCCCATTAAATAAGGAGGATTCATATGCCGATTAAAGTTTTATTTGTGGATGATCATGAAATGGTCCGAATTGGAATATCTAGCTATTTATCAACACAACCAGATATTGATGTTGTAGGAGAAGGGAAGTCCGGAAAGGAAGCAATTGAAAAGGCACACCAATTGAATCCAGATTTAATATTAATGGATTTATTAATGGATGATATGGACGGTGTTGAAGCAACCGAACAAGTGAAAAAAGATTTACCTCATATGAAAGTAGTCATGCTTACAAGTTATATAGAAGATAACGAAGTATATCGTGCGCTTGATTCAGGAGTGGATAGTTATATTTTAAAAACAACAAGCGCTAGTGATATTGCAGAAGCAATCAGAAAAACCTATAATAATGAGTCGGTTTTTGAAGCGGAAGTTTTAGTTAAGATGAGAAATAGGATGAAACAACGCGCAGAATTATATGAAATGCTAACAGAGCGTGAGATGGAAATATTATTGTTAATTGCAAAAGGCTATTCAAACCAAGAAATTGCAAGTGCTTCACATATTACAATTAAAACGGTTAAAACACATGTAAGTAATATTTTAAGTAAATTAGAAGTGCAAGATAGAACGCAAGCTGTTATTTACGCTTTTCAACATAACTTAATTCAATAAGTTATAAAGTATTTAATAAATAAAGGCTAAAACAGAAACGTAATCATTTAATACGTCATGTTTTAGCCTTTATTTTTATATAACACAGATTTCTGTCAGTTCCTATAAATTTAGCTATTGTAGAATTGTCAAAACTTATTGATTATTATTTTTGCTATTGTTCGAATCAGCATCTAAGTTTACATCTTCTGAATTTTGTTCTGGTTTTAATTCTTGTTGTTCAGAAGTAGCATGGTTTTGCTTGATTTCCTCAAAAGTTTCTTCTTCAGGTGTCTTACCAATCACAACTTTTCGTTGGTGGAAAATTGCATTGATTTCAGCACCTATAATGATAATGAAACCAGTAATATATAACCAAAGCATTAATATAATAATGCCGGCAATACTACCGTATGTTCTAGAATAGTTGGAAAAATTAGATATATAGATACCAAATAAGTATGAACCAGCTAAGAAAACTACTGTTGCAAAGATAGCACCAGGTATTACAGACATTAACTTAATTTTAACATTTGGAGCTAAGGTATATAAGACCATGAAAGCAATCAATACGACAATTACTGGAAGAACAAAACGAATCGTATCAAACACCCATTTTACTTGCTCTCCAAGTCCTAGGGGACCAAATAATAAGTCACCGATTTGTTGGCCAAATGTTGGTAATACAAGTGCTACTGGCATAACAATTATCATTGCTAATGTAAATAAAACGCTAAGTAATTTTGAAACGATAAAATTTCTACTGTCTTCAACGTCATAGGCAACATTAAATGAATTCATTAATGCAGTCATTCCATTTGATGCTGACCATAATGCTAAGATCAAACCTACAGATAAAATACTGCCGCTGGCATTACCCATGATATCCCCAATGATGTCAGCTACCTGTGAAGCATAAGCAGGTGGCACATGATCTTTAATTATATCTCTAATAGTAGATTGTTTTACACCAACTACAGGAACAATTGATAGTAAAAATAATAGCATTGGGAATAGAGATAACATGAAATAATAAGACAGTTGTGCAGATAAGCCAGATGCGTCATCCTTACCTATTCTATACACCAAATAAGAGAAAAAATTAGAATCTTTGGTATATTTTGCTGGTTTATTAATACGGGATACAAAGAACGCTTGATTGTCCTTTTTGGGCGATTTAGATTTGAATTCGTCAGGTGTAATATATGTACGATCACGCTTAATCTGTTCACCATTCTTTTCGGACGAGTTCTTTTTTTCCAGCTCTTTAGCGGAATTTAAAAAGTTAGAATTAGTTTTTTCTTTTTTAGACATATCAAAACTCCTTATGTATTTATATTTTTAATATACTTTAAAATGATAATAAGGTAAATATGTGTTGCCATATTCTTACTATAAAAGAGAAAATAATAGTTTTAGATAATATTGTAAATTATAAAATAATATAAAAAAGGGCGAGACATAAATCAAAATTTTAATTTGATTTCATGTTTCGCCCTGATTTAGGCTTATTGATATCTAAAAAATTAAAATAAATAATACTTAGTATTTTAATATCAATTATTACTATGCGTTGTATCAATATAAAATTACTAACTTTGAATTTTAGTTTTCATTAATAACCAATCAACATGCAATACCTAAATGTTTAATTCAGAGACTTTATTAGCCGTTTAAACGATTGTTTTTACGTTCAACAAATGTGTTTTTAGCGTCTTTTATTGAGCGTTCTAATTCAGGATTGTTGCGTCTGATTTCTTCAACAACATCTTTCCAATAAAACACTTCATCTTTTATATTATTAATTGCAGATGGTTTTTGAGAACGGTTGCCTTCTTTTCTATCTTTGATAGATTGTTTTAAAGACTGTCTAGTTGATTTATCTGCTAATGTTGCTGCGCCTCCGATGACGGCACCTATTAATACTCCTGGAATTAATTTGTTTTTCATTATATTTTACCCCTCTCTTAAATTTGCATCTTTAATTATAAAATTAATTAAATTATCACAAGATGATTGTACCATTTTATAAACACCTTCGAAATTATTTGTATAATAAGGGTCTGGCACATCAGTTTCGTCCATATCACTAAAGTCTAATAGTTTGTATAATTGACCTTTAATGTTAGGGTTGATTTGTTTAATGTTCTCTACGTTACTTTGATCCATTGCAATGATATAGTCAAAGTCATCAGTAGGTTGAAACAATTCGCTAATCATACCGTCAAACGGTATATTATGCGAGTTTAGAATTGCCTGAGTACCTTCATGAGGAGGTTCTCCTAAATTCCATTTTCCTGTACCTTTAGAGGATACATTAATATCTTGAATGTTTCTATCAAGTAACTTTTGACGCATAATGGCTTCTGCCATGGGTGAGCGACATATGTTACCTAGACATACAAATGCTACAGTTGTCATACGAGTACCTCCAAATTTATATAATCCTCATTCCCATTTTAAAGCTTTTTCAATCATTTCTAAAGGGGTAATTATTATAAAAGTTTTACAAGGTAGTTAAATTTGATAAAATGAATAAAAAAGAGGTGAATAATTTGGCAAATAGTAATGAACAAATGATAGATGAAATAAGAGGACGCTTAAATCTTGTGAATCAAAGTGTGATTGATCCTGAAAAGTTTAAAACAGCAGATGAACAAGAAATTCGTGAAATTTATGATTATGTAACATCAAAGGCATCATTTACGCCAAGTGAAGCATCGGCTATCGCAGAGGCTCTTGGTCAGATTCGTCAATAAGAATGGAGTGAGTACATATGACTCAATTACAAGATAAACTTAAACAATATGCCGAACTTTTAGTAGGTGTAGGTATGAATGTTCAAAAAGATCAACCAGTATTTATTCGCTCGAGTGTTGATGCACTTGAACTAACACATTACATAGTAGAAGCTGCTTATAAACGTGGTGCGTCTGATGTTAAAGTAGAATACAGTGATGATAGATTATCACGCTTGAAATTTGAGTATGAGACGGTACAACATTTTGAGGAAAATGAAGTTAAATCTTATGAAGTGGAAAAGCGTATGGATTATGTGAAAAGAGGCGCGGCAAATCTTGCTCTAATTACTAAAGATCCTGATTTATTAAATGGTATAGATGGTGATAAACTATCTGCATTTCAAAGACAGTACTCAATGGCATATAAAGGTTATATGGAAGCGAGTCAAAAAAATCAATTTCCTTGGTGTGTAGCAGCATATCCATCTAAAGCATGGGCAAAACGTGTCTATCCAGAATTATCTGAGTCAGACGCATACAGTAAATTTATTGATGAAGTGTTAGATATTGTGCGTGTAGATGGTAACGACCCAGTCGTGAATTGGCAAACACACGTCGATAATTTAAGTCAACATGCTGAAAGGTTGCAGCTAAAAAACTATAAAGCGCTTCATTATGTGTCAGAAGGTACGGATTTAGAGATTGGTTTACCTGATGGTCATATTTGGGAAGATGCTACAAGTTATACAAGCGATGGCCAAGCATTTGTAGCAAACATACCTACAGAAGAAATTTTTACCGCGCCACATCGATTGAAAGTTAATGGCTATGTTACTAATAAATTGCCTTTAAGTCATAATGGTAATATTATTGATAATTTCACGTTAACGTTTAAAGATGGCGCTGTAGTTGACTTTAAAGCCGAGAAAGGTGAGTCAGTACTACGTGATTTATTAAATACTGATGAAGGTGCAAAACGTCTAGGAGAAGTAGCACTTGTACCTGATGATTCACCAATTTCAAATAGAAACACGATTTATTATAACACTTTATTTGATGAAAATGCTTCTTGTCATATTGCTTTAGGGGCGGCATATGCTTTCAATGTTGAAGGCGGTACAGAAATGACAACGGATGAAAAAATTGAACGTGGACTTAATGATTCGTTGATTCATGTCGACTTTATGATTGGTGGGCCTGATTTAACAATTTATGGAATTACCCAAAATGATGAAGAAGAACTAGTATTTGAACAAGGAAATTGGACGAAGTAACATACAATGTTGAATAAATAAATTTACAGTGTTTTGATGTAATTTCAGAACACTGATTTTTATTAGTTAAAAGCAAAGGAATGGATTATATTATGGGAAATGTAAAACGTAAATCAATGTCGGAATCAAGAAGTATAAAGGAACGACAAGTGTTTCCACAAGATACAAATCATTTACACACAATGTTTGGTGGTATGTTGATGGCAAACGTGGACGAAATTTCTGCAATAACTGCAACTAAGCATAGTAATTCTCAAGTAGTTACAGCTTCAACAGATTCCGTAGACTTTTTAAAACCAATTAAGACTGGTGATATTGTGTCATACGAAGCTATGGTGTCATATGCAGGCAAATCATCTATGGAGGTTTGTGTACAAATCATTATAGAAGATATTATAAGAAATGAGCGACATTTAGCAGCGTTAAGCTTTTTAACTTTTGTTGCATTAGATGAGGATGGTAAACCACAAGAGGTACCTCAAGTTTATCCAGAGACACAAACTGAAATGTGGTTTCATGACACAGCGCTTGCACGAGTGAAACGTAGAAAAGAACGTAGAAATGAAAGTAAAGAAACGATAGCATTCTTAGCAAAAGCACAAAGTATGAAATAGGGATTGGAACGACGAAATCTAATATAACGATTAAAAAACGGCTAGGATCATTAAAGATCCTAGCCGCTTTTTGATCATATTAGTATAACTTGAGTTCATCACATTTTTTAATTGAATTAAAACAATACGATACATTTGATTAGTATTTAAAGCATTGTGTGTAATGTGTGCATCTCTTTTTCTTTTTCTTTAAAATCAGTTTTTGGATAATACATGTTTTTTACAAGAACATTAGGACCAAGACAACTAAATGATGAACAATGACAGTTGAGTGATTGTGCCAGTGAAGAGTTTAGCCAATGGCTAAACACATCGGGTAATTTATCATTTTTAATATTTGAAATAGTGCCGTTTTCGTCACCAAAATCTGTGACGATAACATTACCTGTAAACACATTAACATTTAATCTGTTTCTACCATCCGGATCATTACGCATAGTAACATTTGGCGTATCACGTAATCGTTGTAGTAATGCTTGGTCATTTTCGTCATTGATACATGGATAAATTGGTAGTGTACCAAATAGCATCCATAAGTCTGGGTCGCGTAAATCTAAAAGTTGGTGTATCGCTGTTTTCATGTCTTTAAGTGATAATACATCTAATTGACTTGCAAAATCTGCAGGATACATAGGGTGAATCTCATGTCTTTTACACTTCATGTCATTAACGATTTCTTTATGAATTTTTTCAAGATGTGGCACAGTACTTTGATTTAACATCGTTTCTGCTGAAATAAACATACCTTGATCAGAAAGCGTGCTAGAATTAGTAAGCATTTGATCATATAATTTAAGTTTCGCTTTTAAAGGTGGTTGTTTATCCATGGCTCCAAAACCTACATCTGTAAATTCATCGATGGTACCCCAATTGTGGGAAATATGCATGACATCTATATATTCAGCGATATCTAAATAACGGTCTAGTGGTAATGTTAGATTCGAATTCATTTGTGTATATATACCACGGTCATAAGCATATTTTAATAATGGTTTAACCACATTTTTAATTGATTTCTTAGAAAACATAGGCTCACCACCTGTGATGGATATCGTCTTAAGATCTGGTATTTCATCAAGGCGACGATAAATTAAGTCCATAGGTAATGGATCAGGGTCAGTTGTTTGCAGTGTATAACCAACAGCACAATGACTACAACGCATATTACATAAATTAGTCGTCGTGAATTCTATATTACTTAACGTCAAACGATTGTGTGCTTGTATATCATTATAAGCTTCCCACGGGTCGTTAGTGATTGAAATTGGTTTCTTTGAATTAGTAGCGTGTAAATTTAGCATAAATTAAACTTCCTTTTTATTAACTTTGTACTTGGGGTAATTGAAAATGAATATATTAGTAATTGAATCATAGCATAATAAATCAATTGTTTTACAGGTAGTAGTGTGGTTTACAAAATAAGTTATACATGATTATTTTGAGGAATAAAAACGTAAAATAAACCAAACATTCAATTTAATATTATTAAGACTATACCAAAATTTGTCAAATCCATGTTAGGATATAACTATCATAAAAAAAGGAGTCATTTTTAAAATGGATGAAAATCAAACAATTGATCAAATAAAAGCGAGATTAGAAAAATTTATAGATGACATTGACCATGTTAATCCAGATGAAGTTAAAGTGGAAGATATTGATGAGTGGATTGGCTTACTCGATCAACTAGAAGAAAAGGTTAAAACTGTCTCAAACACTTCAGACTCAAATAAAGCATAAATAAATGAAAATAAAAAAATATGTTTAAAACCTAGTTGTTTAGTCTATATTAAATGTAGAACCTAAATAGAGAAAGGTGATTAAACATGGCGAAAAAAGTAGCAATCATAGTAACAAATGAATTTGAAGATAGCGAATTAACAAGTCCTAAAGAAGCAATTGAAGAAGCGGGACATGAAACTGTTGTAATTGGCGATGAAGCAAATAGTGAAGTAGTCGGTAAACACGGCGAGAAAGTTACAGTAGATTTAAGCATTGCTGATGCCAACCCTGAAGATTACGATGGATTATTAATTCCTGGCGGATTTTCACCTGATCACTTGCGCGGAGATTCTGAAGGAAGATATGGTACATTTGCTAAATACTTTACTAAAAATGACGTTCCAACTTTCGCAATTTGCCACGGACCACAAATTTTAATAGATACAGATGATTTAAATGGCCGTACATTGACTGCAGTATTAAATGTACGTAAAGATTTAGCTAACGCTGGAGCGCAAGTCGTTGACGAATCTGTAGTTGTAGATAATAATATTGTTACAAGTCGTACACCAGACGATTTAGATGATTTCAATAGAGAGATTGTAAATCAACTTAATGACTAAACGACTAAGAGTAGCATTAATTCAATAAATTGAAGTTTTAATCTTCCGTAACTGGAAAAATATAGAGAACACGTATTGAAAAGTGATATTTTAAAATTTATCACGAAGTAATATGTAAGTATCTTTGTTTTTCCAGTTTTTATTTTGTGAAAATGTAGGATGTCATAAGTGGTTTGGTAATAATGTAAAACTTCATATTGAGTATGGCATACACCCTTGGACTGATTTTTACAATTAGCTCTAGATAAACATTTCATCTATTGATAAACTCACTTATAATGATATGAGAGCAACATAAAGGAGCTACCGCATGAAAAGAAGCGATCGATATAAAGAAAATAAACAATATAAAGCAAAAGGTTCGAATATACCGTATCACAATACTTACTCCCAACCTGTGAATAAACCAAAGAAAAAGAAAAAAGGTATAGGACTGTTATTTAAATTATTAATGCCAATCATTATCATATTAGGTATTTTTGTTGCTGCGATGTATGCTTTGTCTTTAAGGGCAAATGTTGATGAATTAAAAACAATTGAAGATAAGGAAAGTTTTGTTGCCGCTTCAAATATGCCTGATTATACAAAAGGTGCATTTATCGCTATGGAAGATGAACGATTTTATAAACATCACGGATTTGATTTCAAAGGTACTTCAAGAGCGCTTTTCTCAACATTAAGTGATAAGAGTGTTCAAGGAGGCAGTACCATCACACAACAAGTAGTAAAAAATTATTATTACGATAATGAACAGTCTTTTACTAGGAAAGTCAAAGAATTATTTGTCGCGCATAGAGTTGAAAAAAATTATGATAAGAATGAAGTATTGAGTTTTTATATGAATAATATATATTTTGGCAGTGATCAATATACTGTCGAATCTGCAGCGAATCATTATTTTGGCGTAACAACAGATAAAAATAACCCTAATTTACCACAAATATCAGTATTACAAAGTGCAATTTTAGCAAGTAAAATCAATGCACCAAGTGTATATGATATAAATGACATGTCAGATAATTTTATTAATCGAGTTAAAACGGATTTGGAAAAAATGAAACAACAAGATTATATAACAAATGAACAATACGAAAATGCTATTCAAGAATTAGGGGTTTAACAAAATAAAGCAGCAATATGAAATCTAGAAATAAAATGGATATCATATTGCTGTTTTTTATGTTTGGGGAGCTAATAGAAAACTGATTTATGTTGTTGTTAAAATTTGTTTCGTTTTATGGTATAACATAAATTTCTTCATGTTATTAATGCTATAATTTAGTAATACATATTATGAATTAAAATTAATTTTAAATATACTAGACACTATAATTCCATTCATAAACAATATAAGTTATCCTAAGAAGTGGAGTGAGGACTATGCCGAAAATAACTAAAATAGAAGTACAGAAAAAGAATAAAGAGCGTTTTAATTTATATTTAGATGGTGAATTTGAAATGGGTATAGATATGGATACATATATTCATTTTAATCTAAAAAAAGATCAGATTGTCGAAGCGCAAGATATGGAAAAAATACAAAATTATGATCAATATAGACAAGCTGTAAATACAGCTATTCAATATATATCTTATCGGAAGAGAACAGATCATGAAGTTATAAAACATTTACAGAAGAAAGAAGTTTCAGAACTTGTAATAGCAAAAGTTATAGAATACTGTCATGATCAACGTCTGATTGACCATAATGATTATGCAAATAGTTTGAAGAATACTATGATTCTAACTACTGACAAAGGGCCTGGTATCTTCAAAGAAAAATTACGGGAAGCTGGTGTAGAACAAATCATTATAGATGATTATGTGGAACGATATGAAGCAGAACAACCATTGGAAGCTATTGTTAAAGTAGCGAATAAAATTTTAAGGCAAAAAAAGGGACCAATTGTAAAAAGAAAAGAAAAATTAACTCAGTCATTGATACAAAAAGGTTACTCATTTGAAAAAATTAAAGAAGTTATGGATGAAATGGATTTTTCTCAGCCAGAAGAAGAATTAGATGGTTTGCTACAACAGGAATTAGAGAAAGTATATAATAAACATTCAAGAAAATATTCGGGCAGAAAATTGATTAATAAAACCATTGAAGGCCTTATGAGAAAAGGTTACAAATATGATAAAATTAAAGGTAAATTAGAAGAGAGTGGTATCGTCGATGGAACAGAAGAAATTGAGTGAAATGAGTGAAGTAGAATTACGACACGAAATTCAAGGGTATAAAGAAAAAATGAGAAAAGCAGAAATGAATGGTATTTTAAATGAATATGATGTCTATCAAAGTAAAGTGATAATTGCAGAAAGTTACTTGGTCGATAGAACAAAAATTGAACTAGGCAAAATATACAAATTAAATGATGGTACAGAAAATTACTTTAAGGTTGAAAGATTAAAAGGTGTATTTGCATGGGGCTTTAGAATTAAAAGTACAGAACCTGAAGAAGGTTTACCTATTGCATTATTAAAATTATAGAAGGATGAAGATAGGATGGGTAGTTCAATTATATTAAAGTTACTTAATGTGACGCATTATTATAGAAATAGAAAATCCAAAAAATGGTATCAACCCTTTGGTTATGATGCAGAAGATATAGAATTGAATAATATTAACCTACATATCTATCAAGGTGAAGCCTTAGGTATAATTGGTGAAGTTGATTCCTCTAAATCATTGATAGGTCGTTTATTGAGCGGTGAAATTAAACCGGATAAGGGTAGAGTTGTGAGAAAGACAGATATGTTTTTCGCGGATATTGAAGATAAACCATTGTTATCTTTATCTGTTAATGATTATGTAAAAAATGCAATTACATTGTTTCAATATGACACGTCTGAACACAAAGTAGAACAAATAATAAAGTTTTCACATCTAGATAACGAAACTAATGAACCAATTAATTCCTTAACAGATCAACAGTTTGCTCAATTGCAATTTACATTGGCTAGAACATCCAAAGCTAACATTATTATTATGAATCAAATCTTACATAATTTGGATGAAAGTTATTTTGAAAAAGCAATTGAATTAACAGATGAATACATAAATAATAACTTAACTATCGTTATGATAGATGATAATGTGGAACGTATTTCAAAGGCTAGTAATTATTTAGCATGGATTTCTCATGGACAATTAAGAATGGAAGGTTCAATTAAGCAAGTATTGCCTATGTTTAAAGAACATGAAAAAGATAGACAGTCATTAAATAGTGAAGAAGAGAAAGCTAATTTTGATGTAGACTGGAAAAAGAATAGAACAAGAATTCCAGAATTGACTTATAATTTTAGAAGAATTGAACGTTATAAACATGCAAAACCACCCGTGGCGTTGGTCCGTTTTTGGACTTTATTTACTATTTTCTTTATGGGGCTTTTATTTATGGCATTATTGATGTTCAATGACTTAGGTAAACTTGAGATTGGTGAAAATCAAGATCAGGCTTCTATTCAAAACCAACAGAAAAATCCATACGAAGAGAAACTGGCGTACGGCATTGTATTGAATGATGCTGTTAATTTAGAAAATATGAACAATAGTAAGAAAATAAATGCAGATCAATATTCATTTGTAACAATTACTGGCGAAAATTCAAAAAATTATCGTGTCGTGGTCGATAATAACAATTATAAAATTGCCAAAAATAAATTACGCTATTTTGATCCAGCGGGATTATTTGAAGAGCATAGCTTGAAATCATTAGCACCGTATATGCATACAAATTACAGTAATTACAATGAATTTTTTAATAGTCATTTGCATAAAAAACATAATAAAGTAACAGATTCACTTGTACCTGAAAGTGGGAAAGATAACCGATTTAATGTGCCAATTGTACAACAACCAATTTCTATGATTTTTGATGATCAAAATAAATTAACTGGTTTCACTTTCCCTATTAAAGATAAAAAAGAATTGAAAGACAAATTTGATATTGAAAATAACTTCTGGATTACTAAATCAGGGGATGGTTATTTCATGGCAGATTTAAAGAATAATAAATGGATTTATATTGAATTGTAGGTGTAAAAGATGATTGATAGTATGATTAGCTATTTTAAAAACACGCCATACCTAATGAAACATGCATATCATCGTTTGAAATCAAAATGGATGTGGCTAGCAGCGCCTTTCGTGGTAAGTATTGCTCTGTTACTTATAATGATGTTGATATTTCATTTAAGTGGTACAGAAGAAATTAAGCAAGCACGCGGTTATTTTAGATTAACTTCATTAGTATGCTTTGCATTTATTTGGATTGCGATTTATCAAAGTTATAATACATTTAAAACTGATTATTTCATAGGGAAATTATTTAATTTAAACCCAGTTTTTCAAAACATCCTTATTTCGATTGTTATAAGTATAACAATGTTTATAACACTCATAATTATTATCTTAGCAACGCCTGTTAATATTGAAAGTTCAATCTACTCGGCATTATTTTTTGTAGTTATGACTATGCTGTTTATAATAATTATTTCTACATTCTTAGGATTGATTTCAATCATACAAAGTAAAATTAATACCATATTCTATGTCGTTACGTTCATTATGTTCTTTACTTTACCAATTATTTTTATTCCTAATAGTGATACTTCCATATTGTTACATATTTTAATGTTGAATCCTTTGTTCTATTTGGTTGAAGGTATTTCTCAATCAGTAGTACTAGGAACTTTGAGTTTGAACAACATCCCATATCATTTATATTTTGTTTTATTTTTAGCGATCATGGGCGTGCTTATCTATGCTTTGTATAGAATTGTAGCACATAAAAAATATGACTATGTGAAAACAAATTCACACACGGAAGAGACAACAGAAGCAAATCCGCAAAATAATAACGTTCAACATACAGCAGAGTAATTAAAAAACTATAGTAATATATAAATACGAAACAGAAAACTGGAGGCAACCGTTAAAAGATAACGCGTGCCTCCAGTTTTATTAATGAAATATTGATTTTTACTTCGCAAATAATTTACGTTGCAACTTATCTTCGCTAAACACCCAGCCAATATATGAATGGTCTATTTGCATATCTTTATCCAAGTGGGCAATTGCTACAAAAGAATAGTGACCGTTTTTTAAATAACGTAAATCAACCAATCTTATTTCGGTAGTACCGTCATCTAATGTTTTGGCTTGCCAACGATAAATAGAAGAAAAATTAAGGAAAGTTCTTATATTTTTATCACCTTTTACATATTGCATTAAATCATCATTAGCAAATGATTGGCGTTTACCTTTATCACTAAATACAATATTACGACCATAACTTCTTCCCACATAATCATGTTCTTCAGTTTGAATAGCCACTCGCCATTGCATAAATCGAATAGTTGGGGCTACAAAAACTTTTACGGGATTATGTTCTTGCTTAATTTGTTTCAATGCTTGTTGCTTAATTATAGCTTGCATTCTAAAGCGAATCATATAATATACTACAAGGATAGCAATAATAGGGAAGAAAGCGACATATGGATGTATACCAATTAACCAAAATATTATCCCAACACACCATAATATGAAAATAATAGGATCGAAGGTGTTGATTACGCTTAATTGAATCCATTTGTTAGTAATGGGTCTAAGTGCTTGTGTACCATAAGAATTGAAAATATCTACAAATACATGAAGAAACACAGCAAGTTGTGCCCATAGCCAAACGTGTGTTGTATCTACGTTTTTGAAAAATGTAAATATGAAAAGCGTGATTAATAAAGGCCACAGAATTGTAAAAGGTATTGAATGTGTTATCCCTCTATGATTGGATATATACGTAGCATTATCTTTTAATTTAAAAACTGTGTCACCATCAGGTATTAATGAACCAACTACTAATGTTGTAGCTGTTGCTGCAAAAGATCCTGCCATAGCGGGGTCTTGGGTAGCTAGTGCAGTGAGTCCGATACCCATGACTATATGTGTTCCTGTATCCATAAGTATTCACTCATTTCATGTCAATATTATATTCATTATAATCGAATATGCACAATATTAAAAATAACATACTATGTTTATCATAAAAAACTTTTACAAAACTAAAGAAAGAGATGTGGAAAATGTTTAATGAACCGAAATTTAAAAACAATCTTGTGACTTGGTTTGAAACAAATCAACGCGAAATGCCTTGGAGAGAAACTTCAAATCCTTATTATATCTGGTTAAGTGAAGTCATGTTACAACAAACACAAGTAAAAACAGTTATAGATTATTATAATAGATTTATTAACCGTTTCCCCACAATTGAAGATTTAAGTAATGCAGAAGAGGATGAAGTGCTTAAGTATTGGGAAGGCTTAGGTTATTATAGTAGAGCGAGAAATTTTCATACTGCAATTAAAGATGTTCATTCGAACTACCATGGACAAGTGCCTGATTCACCACAAATATTCGGTAAGTTGAAAGGTGTTGGGCCTTATACCCAAGCTGCAGTGATGAGCATCGCATTTAATTTACCGTTAGCAACTGTGGATGGGAATGTTTTTAGAGTATGGTCAAGATTAAATAATGATACTAAAGATATTAAACTGCAATCAACAAGAAAGACATATGAAAAAGAATTACAGCCATATGTTGAACAAGACGCTGGCACGTTTAATCAGGCAATGATGGAATTAGGGGCCTTAGTTTGTACTCCTAAAAATCCATTGTGTTTATTTTGTCCTGTACAAGAAAACTGTGAAGCATTTGAAAAAGGGACTGTCGAGGATTTGCCTGTAAAAACAACTAAAACAAAAAAGAAACATGTAAAGCAGCATGTATATATCATTAGAAATGAAGATAATCAATTATTAATAGAAAAAAGAATGCAAAAATTGTTGAATAATATGTGGGAGTTTCCAATGTATGAAGCGGATGAAGTAGAAAATATTAATACAAAATTGGAAACAGATATTCGATTTTCAGAAACACCTGTCTATAAGTTGAAGCATCAATTTACTCACATTACATGGGACATTGAAGTATACTTAGCAGATAAAGTAATTAATAAAATAGATGTTGATTTACCTGAAAATATGACATGGATGCATGTTAATGAGAAAGAAATGTTTAATTTTCCTGTGAGTATGTCGAAAATATTTAAATTTATTTCAACACATGGTTAGACTCGTTGTTGAATCCATAATTATGTTATAATTTATATTGTGAAATTAAGAAAAGGTGGTGTGGAGCATGGTAAAAGAATCCATACCTAAAGAAGGTCAGACAATTAAGATTCAAAGTTATAAACATGATGGTAATATACATCGTGTTTGGTCTGAAACTACTATATTAAAAGGTACGGAACATGTTGTAATTGGTGGAAATGATCATACGCTTGTTACTGAAAGTGATAGTCGCACATGGATAACTAGAGAACCAGCAATTGTTTATTTTCATTCTGAATATTGGTTTAATGTAATATGTATGTTTAGAGAAGATGGTGTGTATTATTATTGTAACTTATCATCGCCATTTGTATGTGATGAAGAAGCGCTAAAATATATTGACTACGATTTGGATATTAAAGTTTATCCGAACGGCAAGTACCATTTATTAGATGAAGACGAGTACGAACAACATATGAAACAAATGAATTATTCATCAGATATTGATGTGATATTAAGACGTAACGTTGATATTTTACAACAATGGATTGAACAGAAGAAAGGTCCGTTTGCTCCCGATTTTATAAAAGTTTGGCGTGAACGATATAAAAAAATTAGAAATTATTAAGCACATTTAATGTTTTTAATTACATTATCATTTATAGTGATATGCGTTGAGCTATTTAGGCATGGCAAAACATGTTTAATATAAATAACCGTATGCGCGAATGAAATGATAAACAAACTAAGATAACGCGTTTACAACAGCCTCGTTGATAGCTCAACGTAGGCTGTTTCATTTGCTATAAAGTTTGGGGGAGGAATAAATTTATGATTCGTAGATATTTACAATTTGTAAAACCATATAAATGGCGAATCATTGCTACGATACTTGTTGGTATTTTAAAATTTGGGATTCCGATGTTGATTCCATTATTAATAAAATACGTTATTGACGATATTATTAATAATAATTCAATTTCAGTTGAAGAGAAATTTACAAGATTAGCTATTGCTTTGGGAATTGCTGTATTTATTTTTGTGATTGTAAGACCACCAATTGAATTTTTAAGACAATATTTAGCACAGTGGACAAGTAATAAGATTTTATATGATATACGTAGAAGACTTTATAATCATCTACAAGCATTAAGTTCTAGGTTCTATGCAAATAACCAAGCTGGACAGGTTATATCTAGAGTGATTAATGATGTCGAGCAAACAAAAGATTTTATTTTAACGGGATTAATGAATATTTGGCTAGACTGTATCACAATTGTGATTGCACTATCCATCATGTTCTTCTTAGATGTTAAATTAACGTTAGCAGCGCTTGTAATTTTCCCGGTGTATATATTAACTGTTTACTTTTTCTTCGGTCGTCTAAGAAATTTAACAAGAAAGAGATCTCAAGCATTAGCTGAAGTTCAAGGCTTTTTGCATGAACGTGTACAAGGCATGTCTGTTATTAAAAGTTTTGCTATTGAAGATAATGAAGCACAAAACTTTGATAAACATAATCGAAACTTCTTGCAAAGAGCATTTAATCACACACGTTGGAATGCTTATTCCTTCTCTGCGATTAATACGGTAACTGATATAGGACCACTGATTGTTATTGGTTCAGGTGCATTTTTAGCTATCAATGGATCGATAACTGTTGGGACATTAGCGGCTTTTGTTGGCTATTTAGAGCAATTATTTGGTCCGTTACGTCGACTTGTATCTTCATTTACAACTTTGACACAAAGTTTTGCTTCAATGGACCGTGTTTTTCAACTAATGGATGAAGGTTATGACATTAAAAATAAAAAAGGTGCATTACCAATTGAAATTAATGAAGGTCATATAGAGTTAAACGATGTAAGTTTTAAATATAACTCAGACGAATCAACAATTTTAAATAATATAAACTTAGAGATTAACCAAGGTGAAACAGTAGCATTCGTTGGAATGAGTGGTGGAGGGAAATCTACTTTAATTAATTTAATTCCAAGATTCTATGATGTAACAGAAGGTGAAATTAAAATTGATGGTACAAATATCAAGTCATATTTAACAGGAAGTTTAAGAAATCAAATAGGCTTAGTCCAACAAGATAACGTCTTATTTTCAGACACGATTAAAGAGAATATCTTATTAGGCCGTCCTGATGCTACAGACGAAGAAGTGATTAAAGCTGCCAAAATGGCCAACGCGCATGACTTTATTATGGAATTATCTGAAGGCTATGATACAGAAGTTGGCGAAAGAGGCGTAAAACTTTCTGGTGGACAGAAACAACGTGTTTCAATCGCACGTATCTTCTTAAATAATCCTCCTATTATAATTTTAGATGAAGCTACAAGTGCGTTAGATTTAGAAAGTGAATCTATTATCCAAGATGCATTAAATATTTTAAGTGAAAATCGTACGACATTGATAGTTGCTCATAGACTTTCAACTATTACACACGCTGACAAAATTGTAGTAATGGAAAATGGAGAGATTGTAGAAACAGGAACACATGAAGCGTTATTAGCTAAAAGAGGCGCTTATGAACATCTTTATAGCATACAAAACTTGTAATTTGATACGATTCTGTTTCTTTTAAATAAATGACATAAAAAATCCCCGAGAGTGTTGTAATAACACAATCTCGGGGTTTTTTATAAATCGAAATCTTCATCTAATATATCGATTTCATTGTCATTATTATGATATGAGAAGAAACTAATGCGAAGTCTGTCTAAGTGTTCTAGCGTGTAACGATATTCTTCTATTGCAGATATAATTTGCATAATATTCGCATAAGAGTATACCGTTTGATATGGATTTTTAATTATTTCTTTTTGGAAGGCATCCATAAGTTCTTTTTTCTGTGGATTTTCTATTTGATTGTCGAATTGACTTACATCATATTTAGCTTTTTTAGAAAGGCTTATAAATATTTGTTCATGATATGCAATTAGTGTATCTATTTCCAATTTAATCTGAAGTAGTAATTCGTGATTTAAATTGTGTAAATCGTTTTGATAACGATTCATTTTTTTTAATACTTCATATGCGTGTCGAGTACTGCGAACGACTTCTTTAAAAAGTATCTTTTTGCGATTTTGCGCATATACTTGTTTTTTAGTAAATGGTCGTTCTTCTTCATAGTAACTAAATGTCTGTTCAAGTCTCTTAATGCGATCACTTATTACGCCTCTATCTTCTTTTATGTGGTGATATTCTGATGTATCGTTTAATACAAGTTTAAACCAGACAAATATATCGGAACATATATTCAATGAGTTGTAATAAATTTTTGATTCAAATTTTGGTGGTAAAAATAATAGATTAACTGTTGATGAACTAATTACACCAATCATAACTAGTACAAATCTATAAAATGCAGAAACATAAAAATCTCCTGAGTGCTGTCCCATAATAATTAACGCTGTTACACTCGCTAATGTAGCAACATGTGCTAAATTGAAACGGAAAAGTATAGCAATTAAAAGTATGACAGTAACACCCATAATTATGACATTGTCTCCAAATACCGTAACCATTGCTACAGCAAGCAATGCACCAACGACATTACCAAGCGCTTGGTCAGAAACAGTTTTTATAGATCGAAAAACGCTTGGTTGCATAGCAACGACTGCACTGACCCCAGCGATTGCTTTTAAACCAGCTTCATCAGGTAATAGAGAAGCGATAAACAAAGCAAGTATAATGGCTATACCTGTCTTGAGAATACGGGCTCCTAATTTCAAATATACCGCTCCTTAATAAATGTATTTATACTTGTTATACAATGATTGGAGCTAAAATTCAAGTTTATTTCATTTGACTAAAAGCGTAATCGGCTGCTTTTAATGTTGTATCTATTTCTTCTTCAGTATGTTCTGTTGTTAAGAACCAAGCTTCGAATTTAGAAGGGGCTAAATTTATACCTTGATTTAACATAAGTTTAAAGAATTTAGCGAAGGCTTCACCGTCAGAATTTTCCGCTTGATCATAGTGGACTACAGTTTCTTCTGTAAAATAGAGTGTAAGTGCACCATATACTCTATTAACTGTTGCTGTAATATTATGCTTTTCTATTAATGAAAGTAATCCATCTTCTAAACGTTTACCTAAGGCATCTAACTTTTCATAAACACCTTCTTGTTCTAGTACTTCTAATAATGCAATACCAGCTTTCATAGACAACGGATTTCCAGCCATTGTACCAGCTTGGTATGCAGGGCCTAATGGTGCGACCTGTTCCATAATATCTTGTTTACCACCGTATCCACCAATTGGTAGACCACCGCCGACAATTTTTCCAAATGCAGTTAAATCAGGATAAACATTATACAAATCTTGAGCTCCACCAAAATGGAATCTAAATGCAGTTATCACTTCATCATATATTACTAAACTACCATTGTTATGTGATATTTCATTCACTTGTTCTAAGAAGTTAGGTTGTGGTTTTACCATACCAAAATTTCCGACAATTGGTTCAACAAGAACTGCAGCAATTTCATCACCCCAATAATCTATAGCTTCTTTATAAGCGTCGATATCATTATATGGGACAGTAATAACTTCTTGTGCAACACTTAAAGGTACACCAGCGGAGTCAGGCGAGCCTAATTGTGATGGGCCGCTACCAGCAGCTACTAATACTAAATCTGAATGTCCGTGATATTGCCCAGCAAACTTGATAATCTTAGTCCGGTTTGTATAAGCACGTGCGACACGTATAGTAGTCATCACAGCTTCCGTTCCAGAGTTAACAAATCTAATTTTTTCTAATGAGGGAATCGCGCCACGTAATTTCTTGGCAAATTCAATTTCTAACTCAGTAGGTGTGCCATATAACACGCCTAATGCTGCCTGTTCTTGAATCGCTTTAGTGATATGTGGATGTGCATGGCCAGTGATGATTGGACCATATGCCTGTAAGTAATCAATGTATTTATTTCCATCGACATCATAAAGATACGCGCCTTGACCAGAACGCATCATTACAGGTGCTCCACCGCCAACTGCCTTATATGAACGAGACGGTGAATTAACACCACCTAAAATATATTCATCGGATAATTTCTGAAGTTTTTCACTTTCAGTAAATTTCATAGTTATCAACCTCTTTTTATTTAATATTTACGACTATTATCGTATCATAAAATAAAGAATAAAAAGAAATAGGGTGAATGAAATGTTAAAAAAAGGAAGTCAGTTTCCTAAATTTGAATTAGAAAATCAAAATGGTGAATTAGTATCTAATGAAAGTATTAAAGGTAAAAAGGCTGTGCTTTATTTTTACCCGAGGGATAATACACCGACATGTACAACGGAAGCTTGTGATTTTAGAGATAATCTTGAAATGTTCGATGAATTAAATGTAAGTGTTTATGGAATAAGTGGAGATAGTAAAAAGAAACACCAAAACTTTAGCAATAAATTGGATTTAAATTTTGATTTATTGGTAGATGAAGATTATAAACTTTCTGAAGAAGTTGGCGTATATCAATTGAAGAAGTCTTTTGGTAAAGAATCTATGGGGATTGTAAGAACTACTTTTATTTTAGATGAAAATGGGACTATTATAGATGTAATTGAAAAAGTTAAAGTGAAAACTCAAATAGAAGAAATAAAAGATATATTAGGTGATTTGAAATGAAAGCTGTAAGTTTAATGAAGCTAGGTGACCTAGAAACTGAGTTAATTGAACGATTTCCTACTGTAGAATTCGTATTTACAACTGGTGTTTCTAATATCGATAAAGAAGATAAACAAACTTTAGATATATTGTTTGGTTACGACAGTAACTTAGATACTACGTTTTTAAGTGATTGCCCAAATTTAAAATGGCTGGCATGGTACTCTACGGGGGTGAACAAACTCCCATTAAAATATATTAGCGACAACAATATAAAACTAACAAATGGTAAAGGTGTTCATGCAAAACAGATGTCAGAGTTTATCTTTGCATATATCTTGGATGATTATAAAAAAATGAGGACTTCTTATATAAACCAAATTAAAAAGCATTATAACTCAAAAATGAGTGGTAAAAGGTTAAGTGGTCAACGCTTATTATTCTTAGGTACAGGTAGCATTGCACAAAATACGGCGAAAATAGCTAATACTATGAATATGGAAGTGTTTGGCATAAACACAACTGGTCATGATGTAAATGGTTTTAGTGAAACATATGCCATAGAAGATTTAAAAGAAGTTATATCTAAAGCGGACATCATTGTTAACACACTTCCTGAAACAAATGAAACGATACATCTACTAACAAAATATCATTTCGAATTGATGAAAAACGAATTGTTATTTATTAATGTAGGTAGAGGGAGTATTGTAAAAGAAGAAGTATTAGTCGAAGTCTTAAAAGAAAAAATAATAAGACATGCATATTTAGATGTATTTGAAAATGAACCGTTAACAGCAGATAATCCACTATATGAATTAGAAAATGTTACAATTACAGCTCATATTACTGGTAATGGGGCAGAAAATAAAGCAGAAGTAACAGAGATTTTTAGCAAAAATTTAGAATCGATTCTCAATAATGATGACCTAATTGAGAATGTAGTTGACCCAAAGAACGGATATTAATGAGTTTAGACTAAGAATATTGACATTTCACCGTTTTAACAGTTATATTAATATTAAGTAATAATAATTCTTAAATAGAAAGATGGTGAGGGAAATGAGTGCAGAGATGGAAACAGTTGAACATCAACTAGAAGATTCAATTGCATCTTTAAGAAATAACGGCGTGAGAATAACTCCACAAAGACAAGCAATCCTTAAGTTCTTAATTGCTTCAGAATCACATCCTACAGCCGATGAAATTTATCAAGCACTTTCACCTGATTTTCCAAATATAAGTGTTGCTACTATATATAATAATTTACGTGTCTTCAAAGAAATAGGGATAGTTAAAGAATTACCTTACGGAGATTCATCAAGTCGTTTTGATTTCAGTACACATAATCACTACCATGTTATATGTGAAGATTGTGGGAAAATCGTAGACTTTCATTATCCACAGCTAGATGAGGTTGAACAATTGGCCCAGCACGTAACAGATTTTAATGTAACGCATCATCGTATGGAAATTTATGGTTTATGCAAAGATTGCCAAGATAAAAATGAATAATTGAAACCATAGTCGAAGCAATGATAAATTTAATAGTTATTAACTAACAAACCCAAAAAGGTAAAACATATAAACATATGTTTTACCTTTTTGGGTTAAACAATGCTAATTATGATTGAATTAGATGTATAACTTAGCTAAGTCTTTTATATTAGAAACTGTTATTTACAAAGAAGAGACAATTAAGTTCAACATACGCTAACTAACTATAAACTGTATAATGTTAGAACCCAAGATCTTCAATATCTTGGGTTTTTTGTTTTCAATTCTTTCTATAGTAGGAACAAGTATAATTAAAAATATATAATTATTTAAAATATGGAGGAAAGATTGTATATAAAAATGCTTTTACTTACCAACTAAAACAAAAAATTGGAACAAAATGAGTAAATAGTTATGTAACGTTATTACACAATTTTAAAAAACTGTACATCTATTTACTAAATAGTGAATAGAAAGGTAAAATTCAACTAAAAAGATTCACGATAATTATTGACGATATAGAATAATCTTGATACTATATAAAAGTCGTCAAAACAAGACGCACTGCAATATTGATTGAAAAAAATGAATTTTAAAAAGTGTAAAATTAACGCTTGTGAATCTCATTTGTAAGTTATATAATAGTAAATGTTGAGTTGAGAAAAACGAAACAGACTTAATAAAAAAATTAAAAATTTATCATTGACTTAACAAAAACTTAATGATAAAATAATTTCTTGTAACACATTAATGAACATTGAAAACTGAATTGCAATATGTCAACGTTAATTCCGAACACAACATTAAATTGTTGGTTCAAAACAGTGTTAGAGATAACACAAATTAGTATTTTATGAGCTAATCAAACATCATAAT
>NZ_JBICNX010000159.1:0-1040 GCF_043107035.1 Staphylococcus sp. 231237_7MaSpsaltlick | reverse complement strand
CCTGTAGTACTCTTTCCATTTGTAAAACCGCCTTTTTATTTGTTGTGTAGTTCGGGTTAATTGCTAACCCTTACTACACTTAATACTATACACTATTTTTCTTTATTTGTAAATAGTTTATTCATTTTTCTTTATGTTTTTATAATTTTTCAAATTCCTTCATATTATATGGCGCTTTATCTTCCATTTGCGATACAAACCATTCACCTTTTAAATCTTGATAGTAAAGAAATCCATTATTATCTGAACCTCTATATGGTATAAATTCATCTTCACCATTCTCACCTTTAACATAAAATCCATCTATTTGACCTTCGCTATATACTAGATAATCAAACTTTCTAATCTCATCTAACGATTCTGCAAGAAAGAACTCTGATATATGACCGCCCGAACAGTATTTAATTGTTTCTTCAGGATTTGTACGATGTAATTCTCTATAGTCTTCATCGTTTAAAATGATTGATGTCTGTCCCAAACTACCTAATGCTAGTTTTTTATCTAATAATTCATACGTTTTGTCTCTACTCTTATAGTGTTCAAATAATGTCTCTCCTACACCCTCAATATATCCATCATAATGAACATAAATGCCTAAAAATTCTCCATTTGTTTGTTCTTGAAAAATTGCTGTTCTTGTACCCATAATCATGCTCCTTTTAAGTGTTTGTTGTCTTTCACCTTTTTATTTGTATATAGAGGGCTAACGCCCTCTATGTTGTTTTAAATAGTTAAGAAACTATCTTCCTCAATATCTAAACCAATTCTAATAGATTCATCAAATTGAACGTGTATCTGTCCAATATCATCTACACACTCAACTGTGCCTTTATCTCCTTTCATCAATTTACAAAAATCATCATTAATGTGTATTAACTCAATTCTTGTACCTTCGGGTAATTCTCGCTTTAACTTTTCAAAATTAATCATACTGTAAAACCACCTTTTTATTTGTTGTGCAGTTCGGGTTAATTGCTAACCCTTACTACACTTAATAATATACACTATTTTTCTTTATTTGTAAACAGTTAATATGTATC
>NZ_JBICNX010000158.1:0-1044 GCF_043107035.1 Staphylococcus sp. 231237_7MaSpsaltlick | reverse complement strand
AAATTTGAAGAAGTAAAGACAGATGGAAATAACGTTGAGGTAATATTGAATAAATCAGACAAAAACCATAATACACTAAGGTCTAAATACGAATTGATTTTTGATAAGAAAGCCGATAAATTTAAAATTAAAGAATATACAGATATATAAGATGTAATTAACGGTTGAGGAGCGAGTATATGTATCAACGAATAAATGAAGCTATACCTACAGAGCAAACAGCAATAGATCATCTAAAGAAGGAAGGTCTTACAGATTTTAGACTTAGTGCATTTAAAGCTAAAACACTATATAACCAAGAGAACCAAGTTATAACAAGTCATTTGAATTTTGAATGTCCGACTGAAAACTGCACTGCACCAATTACTTGTAAATCGATTAAGAGAAAGGTTAACACTGGGGGAAGAAAACAAGGAACCCCTACTTTTGTTAACCAATCAAGGTCAGTAAATCTTCATAAAGAAGGATGCCCTCACAATCCAGAATTAATTGAAAGAAACCTTAAAGATAACGAAGAAATTATCTCTAAATTTACTTATGAAAACAGCGGTAATGTGATCGCTGATTTTGATTTTATGGATGAAAAAACAAAGAATGAGTCAACTAAGAGTAGTAAAACGATTAAAAATAGTTCAGATGAAAATTCAAACAGCAATAGTAACAGACGTTCAACACCTTCTAATGACAACACTAAGGTTAAAGCTCGTTCAACAAGAATGAAAAAATTAAAAGAGTTTGTAGAAATTTATGAGAGTGATCCAAACTATATACTTAACTTTGCAAACTCTAATAATTCTATACCAATTAAGTTTTTATTTAAACGACTATACCAAAACGACTTCTTTGACCCTGAAGTAAAAAAATCGAAAAAATACTTTTATTTTAGTGAAGGAAAATTATTGAAAACATCAAAAGATAATATATTAAGTTTCCACTTCAAGGATTGGGTAAAAGTCGATGGACAAACTTACAACCCTTCAATAAGCATCAGTGAAGAAGCTATGAAAAAGGCTTATCCAGACATTTATAGTAGTTTTATTAATG
>NZ_JBICNX010000157.1:0-1052 GCF_043107035.1 Staphylococcus sp. 231237_7MaSpsaltlick | reverse complement strand
CTATATAATAAAATAACTTACATCGACAGGCAATGTTCTCACTTGCACTTTTGATTCCTACAAATAGTTTAGGTGCTGGTCCAACACATCCACTAGAATGAAATTGTTCATCTAGAAGTAAGCTAACACCATCTAAATCTCTATGCGTAACTCTAGTACGTGTGTCTTTAGTCGCAAACCATCGTTTTTTCATATCTAGACCATTTTTCTGTGCTACTTTAGCGCTATCCAATCCAGCTTGTGACATTGCTCTACCCGCTTCAGTACGTGCTACTCGCATAGATTGTGCCTTTGTCATACCAATATCATCACGTAATGATTTAGCTATTTTAGAATATCCTTCACCACTCATAATACCTTGCGTAATATTCATTCTGATTTTTCTTAGAACATTTTCACGATGCTTTTCTAAAGTGGGAATTAATTTAATAAATTCTATAGGTTGTTCAATTGCGCTTAAAATCACTTCAGGACTAGGCACATCAAATTGCATGGGTATTTGACTTGCCATTTCATATAAATAAAGGCTCATAAGGAATTTTTCTATATAAGCATCTGCTTGTGATTTTTGAATAGCCTTAGCTACCTTTCTATAATCCTCTGTTAGCATTGTACCTATACGAAATAGTTCCTTATTGAGCCTATTGTATTTATTAAATTCAGTCCAAGTGACATGTGGACTATCAGCTTGATATTTTTCGAACATGTCATTGATTTCTTGTTTTATTATCTTTAATCTTCGAGCAAAAAGCAATTCAATTTCTTTTTCAGCTTTTTGTATTAACAATTCTATATACTTATCTATATCATTCTGTGTTGTTATCTCTTTGTTGTTCTTGTTGTTCATCACTTTCCCCCTCTATAGAAGGTAATCGTTTATTTAGTTCATATCTTTCATTTTGAATTCTTTCTAATTCAGCTTCTAAATCTTCAACGAAAGGATGGTTTTCAATAACAGTTTCATGACTCACCACGCCCATTGAAGATTGCGCCATTTGTACTTGTAATTCTGTGTTTGCAACTTTGTTATAATTAAAACTTATGTCTATATC
>NZ_JBICNX010000156.1:0-1053 GCF_043107035.1 Staphylococcus sp. 231237_7MaSpsaltlick | reverse complement strand
ATGAAGACATTGAACGATAGAAGCGCACAGGTTATTTCAGAAATTGAAACATTGGCAACTGGTTATAAACAAGAATTAACTGATTTAAAAGTTACTGGTTTAGATGAAATGAATGATAAATATATTGCATCTATCACAGAAATGAACGATGTAAAAACTTCCATTACAGATATGAAGGATTCATTTGTTACTAAAGATGAATTGACTAATGAAATAGATGTAGTTTTAGAAGATAAACCTTATCAGAAATATAGTTTTACTGATGTAGAAGGTAAACGAACATATATAGGAACACTTGGAACCGAAGAAAGTGGTTACGCAAGTATTTTAGATTTACCACCTGGTTTATACGAAGCTACTATTCCTGGTGATGCTTGGACAGTCGATGCTCCACAATCGACAAGTGGTAGCGCACATATTGCAGAGATAGATGTTACCGAAGGGATAAGAAAACGCAAACAGATAAGAGTGCTGCAAAACTTATCTAACTTTGAGTATAGAGCTACTATTCATACTCAAAACGTTGATAACCCTGACGGTCGTTTTATGGGATGGAAACGAGTAATGGATGCAGAAGAATTTGAAAGCAAGAACAATGACACAGGTTGGATTCATTGGAACACTAAAGGTAGTGCTACCGAAAGAGAAGCGGATAAACCACAAGCAATACACAATGATTATAGAGTGATTGATAGAAACGGCGTTAAAACAGCATACCTAAGAATTAACGTTAATAATGTTACTACTCAAACGGCAATCGGTGACATACCTTCTATATATACACCTAAAGTTCAAAACTTTTATGTAAGAACACCAGTAACTATGAACCCAGCTGTTGTTTATATTGATATAGACGGTCAAATTTGGGTTTATTTAAACACTAACGATGTATCAAAATGGCAAACAAGCCACTATATAAATGGTGAAGTTAGTTGGATTATTGATGACACAGGAGTGGGATTATAATGAGCGAAATAGTATATCTTTATGACGGAACACCAATAACAGTCCATTTTGCATGGAATTATCCGAAGGAACCTTATACTAAAATAC
>NZ_JBICNX010000155.1:0-1063 GCF_043107035.1 Staphylococcus sp. 231237_7MaSpsaltlick | reverse complement strand
TTCAACTATAAAAGAAGTCATTTCTTTAAACATCTCATATCTGCTTGCAGACGTCGGTTTTAACATCTCTAGAATATCTGCTCCACCATGAGCAATCATATCTTCACGATCATACTGATATTTCTCAGGATTATCCATATGCAACATATATCTAACAAGACCTTTAGCAGAACCACACCTTTGTGGAACAGTCGCATTTATTCTTTCGGTCAATTCCAATATCTGATTATAACTTTTAACCCCATCATACATAACCAATATATGCTTATGAGCCTTTTTTATCTCTCCATTTGGATTAGTATCCTTATCATGTAATGGAGATTCAACCCATTGTATATGTTCATCATCTAATATATCTCTCCAACCTTCAGAAACACTTTCTGGGTAAATTACAAACGTCCAATTTCTAGTTCTTACATTACCTTGTGATGCTTTATTTGCCATGATATAATTACCTCCGAATACAAGTTTATGCTGCCATAGCCACATGGCAGTATTTTTTTATCTATTTTTATGCTTTTTATCAAAATCTTGCAAAGCCAACGCAATTACCGCACTTTTTGAAACTCCTAAATATTTCGCTAATTCATCTAACTTTTCCGACATCTCATCTTTCAAAGTCACTTGCAATCTTTTACTCATAATTGTAACCACCTTTCAATTATTACAGTCAATAATACACAAAATAACATCATAATTCAATCGTTTATACACAAAAAGTGACCGTGAACAATGAACAACACTGGGGGGTCGTAGTACCCCAGTGTTGAAAACCTAAAGTCAAAACCCACCATATTATTACTTGTAATAGAATTTCCTTTTGACTTCACGATATCGAAAGTAATGATTTGGATTGGTTGTTAACTTGGATTAATCCAAGTTACAACTGCACCAATCGCCACTGAAGTGGCTATCATTATTTCTTTGTTCGTCAAAAGTATTTCTCCTATCACAAGTTATAATGTGGTTTGGCAAGCGTCGTATTTGCTAGCCACTTCATTCGCTAACGCTCATTTCGTTCTGCAAATACCCTTGTTGGGGGTAAAACCCCAAACCCCCCAAT
>NZ_JBICNX010000154.1:0-1068 GCF_043107035.1 Staphylococcus sp. 231237_7MaSpsaltlick | reverse complement strand
CATTAGTTAATGAACTTAACGAACGAGGCGTGAGTTTTCATAGTTTAGAAGAAAATATAACTATGGATAAATCAAGTTCTACAGGACAATTATTATTTCATTTATTCGCAGCGTTTGCAGAATTTGAACGTAACTTAATTTTAGAACGTTCTTCGGCTGGTCGAATTGCAGCTCGTGCCAGAGGACGTTATGGTGGAAGACCTGAAAAATTAAGTAATCAAGATTTGAATTTACTCAAAACACTTTATGATAATGGTACACCAATTAAGACAATTGCAGAACAATGGCAAGTTTCACGCACAACAATTTATCGTTACCTCAATAAATTGGAGGAAAAGGAAGATGAAAAACAAGGAGAAATACCTCACTAATTTTTCTGAAACCAAGCGTAAAGAGGCTATACAAAAGTACGATGTTATTAAACCTTTTATTTTAGGAAACAAATCCTTATCAAGTATTTCTAAAAATACAGGCATTGCGTTAAGTACACTTTATGGGTGGAATAAGTTATATAAAGAACAAGGGCTTAAGGGGCTAATTTATACAACAAGAACCGATAAAGGGACACGTAAAATAGAACCAAAGATAATTGATGAAATTGAACGCCTTGCACTTAAAAATAAAAGAAATAGTATTGCTACAATTCATAGGAAAATCGCTAATTATTGTAAAGAGAATAATTTTGATCCACCAAATTATAAACAAGTTTACAGTGTTATTAAAACAATACCTAAGTCTGTGGTTGATTTTTCTCATCATGGCGAAAAATATTATCAAAATAAGTACGACTTAATACAAATAAGAGAATCATCAAGGCCAAATGAAATATGGCAAGCTGACCATACTTTGCTAGATATCTATATATTAGATCAAAAAGGTAATATCAATAGACCCTGGTTAACCATTATTATGGATGATTATAGTCGTGCAATTGCAGGCTATTTTTTAACTTTCGATAGCCCCAATTCCAAAAATACAGCACTAACACTACATCAAGCCATTTGGAGTAAGAGTAATACAAGCTGGCCGATATGTGGTATTCCTGAAAAATTTTATACTGACCATGGA
>NZ_JBICNX010000153.1:0-1077 GCF_043107035.1 Staphylococcus sp. 231237_7MaSpsaltlick | reverse complement strand
GTCTATATATATTAAATCAATAGATTTACTATAAGAATCTTGAAGATGTTTTAAAACTTCTAAATTATCTCCTGTATAGAAAAGATTTTCTGAATTATTATTACTATTATATTCTATGTTTGGTACAATAACTGAGTTTGGTTTTTCAGTCGCAATCTTCTTAGCATAATTTTTACCTATGAAATTTAAAGAATAACCCATAGACAATTCTTCAAAGTTCGATGAATTCAATTCATTTATAAATTTATTCAAGTCAAAAGTTCTATCCTCATTAAAAAATTCTGGAAAATTATCATTTAATTTTTGTTCAAATTCATTTTTATCATTTTCATTATTATACTTTCTGTTTTGATATAACATTTCCCCACTCCTTATAAATAACTTATTAATATTATAATATAAATAACTATAAATTTTTGTACCTTTCTTTTAAAGTCGCTTCTAATTCAAACTTTTCTTTACTTAAGAATTACTTATTTACATTCTTAGATAATGACTTTATTAGATACATATACACAAATTGTCTATAGTTATATTTTAATTCACTCATGGAACTATCTCCTTATCAAATTTATATAATTAATCTTGCACTTTTTTCTAGAAAATCCAATATGTCCCTATAAATAAACATCACTTCTCATCTATTATATTACATACTATAAATTATATACTAATAATATAAAAATAAAAATTCAATTAACCTTATTCGCACTATTCATTTCTTATATCAATAATTTATGACTTATTAATTAGTACCATATTCTTATACTCTAATCTTTTTAAATTGTTAAACTGATAATATATTAACAACTACAATAACCTGCAAGCTTAATTTTTTGTATAGCAAAACAAAAAAGCCAAGCATCTATTTCTTTAGTTTGCTTCACTTTCTAGTATAACCTCTGGCTCATATGTCAAGAATATGGACAGAAAATATCGAATGAAATTTCTAATTGAGTCTTAAATTGATTTCTGATTATGCCTAATAGATTTATAACCTCGTTTTTTTAGTTAAAACTGATATTAATATGAATTTTGGCATCATTAAATAAACCTTGATAAAAGGTTATTTAAAAA
>NZ_JBICNX010000152.1:0-1079 GCF_043107035.1 Staphylococcus sp. 231237_7MaSpsaltlick | reverse complement strand
GTTTTAAAGCTGCTGCATGAAAAACGAAGTCCGCGCCCCTAATCGCACTTTCAATGCTAACGACGTCTCTAACATCACCAATATAAAATTTTAGTTTGTCACTATGGTATTTTTTCCTAAGTTCGTCTTGCTTTTTTTCATCTCTTGAAAACACTCTTATTTCCTTAATATCAGTATGAAGGAATCTTTTCATAACAGCATTTCCAAATGAGCCAGTACCACCTGTAATTAAAATCGTTTTATCTTTAAACATTACATCACCCATTCATTAATTTTTCTACACTTACTTTTGATTTGTATATTTAATTATTTTTTCTTTTGAAAAATCAGACATTAGATCATTAATTACAAACTGAACTTTCTCATATGGCATTTCATCCACTTTGCCCCTATAAATTTTTTCATACACTTGTTCAGGATGAATTTCGTTTTCATTTAAAAGTTCTTCGAATAATTTTTCTCCTGGTCTTATCCCTGAGAACTCTATACCAATCTCTTCTTCTGTCTTTCCACTCAATCTAATTAAATTTTTTGCTAAATCAACAATTTTTACGGGTTTACCCATATCTAATACAAAAACTTCTCCCCCTTGAGCTAATGCGCCAGCTTGTAACACGAGTCTGGATGCTTCGGGTATTGTCATAAAGTATCTTGTCATTTCAGGATGAGTCACTGTTACTGGACCACCAGCTTCAATTTGCTTTTTAAATAGAGGAATAACGGATCCTCTAGAACCCAATACATTACCAAAACGTACTGCAACAAACCTCGTTTTGGTATTTTCATCATTTAAACTTTGAATTACCATTTCTGCTATCCGTTTCGTAGCGCCCATCACATTCGGAGGATTGACAGCTTTGTCCGTAGAAATCATCACAAATTTACTTACTTCTGCTGCCTTTGCAGATTCTGCAGTGTTTCTTGTCCCTAAAATATTATTTTTTATAGCTTCAATCGGATTATATTCCATTAGTGGTACATGTTTATGTGCCGCCGCATGGTATACAGCATAAGGTTTATACTTATTCATTACTTCTGAGAGCCGTTCTTTATTTTGTACATCTGCAATCACTGGTATA
>NZ_JBICNX010000151.1:0-1095 GCF_043107035.1 Staphylococcus sp. 231237_7MaSpsaltlick | reverse complement strand
TCATTATTATGGTCAAATATAGTAATTAACCTAACACCTTGAACTGTTCCAAATTGCCAAATTTTGAAATCATCTTCTTCATCTAAAATTGGATTTTTATGAATACTTTCAGCGATTTCTAGCACAAGATTTTTGGGTTCATCTTTAATGATATGACAATGGCGGTATTGATAACTTTTACCATTATTACTTTTTATATCTTTCCAATGCTCTTGAATGTATGGAACTAATTTACTAAACAATGTAGTTATCATTTCAGAATATTGCTTTTCATTATATAATTTATTTGTAAAATCTTTACCTTTTATCGTGATAGATTGCAACCAGTTTTTGTATGAAAAATCAAATGTAACTTTCTCAACATTTGTAACAGGAATTACATCTGATTTCAAATTTCTTTTAGCACTTTTTGGATTCTTGACTTTTTTATTTTTACGTCCCATTCTTTCTAATTCAACCTTTGCACATAATAGTCAAAAATAACTTCTTTTGAAATTTTTTCATTACTTCTATCAAGTGGCAAACAATTTTCCCTAGCTTTTTTCCAAGGATTTTCTTGATGAGTTATACTTTCTAACTGATTTCCGTTATATCCACCATAAACATCCCAAACTTGATTCAAAGTATCTATAGTGTCTGGATCTAGGTTTAAATCAGATACATCGTTTATTTTATCAATTTCATGATAACCATATTCTCTATATTTAGACCAAACCGTTGGTATAACTGGACCATGTACCCAAGCTTCAAAGTCTTCATTAAATAATTGAGTATTTAACTCATGCTTAGTTTCATTTTCAAATACTAAATCCCATGCATACGCATAATATAATAATTTTTGAAGTTTTTTAGGTGTCATGTTTTCTTTAGATAAAAACCAATTAATAATATCTTCTATATTATATTTACTGTTTATCATAAAAGCACCTCTCTTTCATACTTCTCAATATTATAATACCCTATTTTATATAGTTGTAAATAGGATATTAAAAAATTCAGGCCAAAAATAGGGCAAGCACATAAGTGCCTACCCTGTGTAGTATGATATCTAATTTAATTATAGCATAAAAAAGAGCAGACACGGGACATGTGCCT
>NZ_JBICNX010000150.1:0-1111 GCF_043107035.1 Staphylococcus sp. 231237_7MaSpsaltlick | reverse complement strand
TGGTCGGTATGAATATGTTTGTTGTGTATAGTATTGTTTTGTATGGTTTCGTTGATATAAGCGATATCTAATTTTCGTTCATTTAAAAGTTTAATAATATTAATGCTATCAGATTCCCAGATGTTAAAACGAACATCTGTATATAGTTGTTTGAACTGTTCAATCTGTTCAAACATTTTATTTGAACTATATATTGTAGTACCGATAGCTAATGATTGCTCTACCTGCTCATGGAATTCTTGGGTCTCCATTACTGAATCATCTATTGTATTCAAGATGAGTTGTGCTTTATTAACAAAAAATCGCCCTTGATCAGTGAGTTGTACCTTTCTTTTCTTATTTCTTTCGAATAATTCAAATCCTAATTCTCTTTCCAAATCTTTTAATTGTCTACTTAAAGGTGGTTGTGCGATGTGTAATATCTCTGATGC
Organism: Staphylococcus sp. 231237_7MaSpsaltlick; assembly: GCF_043107035.1. NCBI lineage: Bacteria > Bacillati > Bacillota > Bacilli > Caryophanales > Staphylococcaceae > Staphylococcus > Staphylococcus sp. 231237_7MaSpsaltlick. The sequence goes on along the minus strand of NZ_JBICNX010000150.1, from coordinate 680 downwards.
ACTTGAGATACTACCTGCTTTGGCAATTGCTAAAAAATAACGTAAATGTCTTAATTCCATCTTGCCACTCCTTTTAATACTCAAAAAGTATCTAATATATATTTAATATATATTTATTGTATTATAGAATGTCGATTTATACTAATGGATGAAAGGAGTCTTATACATGAAATTGATAATAGGTATTTCCGGAGCTACGGGTGCAATATTTGGCATTCGTTTATTAGAAGTACTGCATCAGGTAGAAGATGTAGAAACGCATTTAGTATTGTCTAAATGGGCAGTAACTACCATTGTTGAGGAAACGGAATATAGCGTTGCTGAAGTGAAATCAATAGCTGATTATTCTTATTCCCCAAGTGATTTAGGCGCTGCAATTTCTAGTGGATCTTTTAATATTGATGGCATGATTGTTGCTCCATGTAGTATGAAATCTTTAGCTTCAATAAGTTTAGGTCTTGCCGATAATCTTATTACTCGTGCGGCAGATGTCATATTGAAAGAGCGTAAACAATTATTATTGATGACTAGAGAAACACCACTTAATGCTATTCATCTAGAACATATGCTAAAACTATCGCAAATGGGTGTATCTATTTTTCCTCCAATGCCCGCATTTTACAATCATCCTTTAGATTTACATGAAATGATAGATCATATTGTATTTCGATTATTATCTC
>NZ_JBICNX010000014.1:0-118487 GCF_043107035.1 Staphylococcus sp. 231237_7MaSpsaltlick | reverse complement strand
TAGCTATGTATGGACGGGATAAGTGCTGAAAGCATCTAAGCATGAAGCCCCCCTCAAGATGAGATTTCCCAACTTCGGTTATAAGATCCCTCAAAGATGATGAGGTTAATAGGTTCGAGGTGGAAGCGTAGCGATACGTGGAGCTGACGAATACTAATCGATCGAAGACTTAATCAATTTTATAAACCGTTTTGATTGGTAATGATATTTTACTTACTATCTAGTTTTGAATGTATAATTTAATACATTTCATTGTCTGGTGACAATGGCAAGGAGGTCACACCTGTTCCCATGCCGAACACAGAAGTTAAGCTCCTTAGCGCCGATGGTAGTCGGACTTACGTTCCGCAAGAGTAGGACGTTGCCAGGCAAGTAGAGACCGCAAGGTCTCTTTTTTTGCTTTAAAAGAGCTTAACTTCTGAATACTCTGACAAGTAGAAAGCGTTTGAAGCTGACGAATTGAGCGAACGACGACTTGAACTTACGCGTGGTAAGTGAAAGAGGAGAAAGAGAAAATGAGGAAAGATGCGAGCGCTTGGCTACATGTCAGAAAAGCGCCTTAGCGCCGATGGTAGCAGACTTACGTTCCGCAAGAGTATGGTAAGTGGAATATAAGCGTTAAAGCGCTTATATAAGTACCACTAAACTAAAAATCAGAAAATAGAAATCTTTCATCATAGATTAATAGATATGATGTCATAAAAACAAATGTAATAAGTGGTACTTTACAGGCAAGTAGAGACCGCAAGGTCTCTTTTTTTTATATCCAAGGACCTTAACTTCGCAATCACTATAAGAAAGTAAAAGGTATTAAAAACCAATGTTACTATAAAAATGATTTATGTAAATTAAAAAGAGCAATCATTTATATTGAAATGATTGCTCTTTTTATGAAAAAACGCTAATTAGTATTAAATAAGAAGTGAGTAAAGCATTTTATTTTCGTTAATATAAATATTTGAAGGATCAAAATCATCTACATTGGCTTTAAGTTGATCTAAATCGTTATGTTCATAAAGTTGTATACCAATAATAACCGTACCTGTATTTTGTGATGATTTTTTTAAGTATTCAAATTTTGTGATATCATCTTTTGGACCTAATACATCATTTACAAATTCTCTTAATGCACCTGGTCTTTGTGGAAAGTTCAAGATGAAATAGTGTTTCATCTCTTCGAAGAGTAATGAACGTTCTTCGATTTCTTTCATTCTATTGATGTCATTGTTACCACCACTAACGACACAAACAACTGATTTTCCTTTGATTTCTGATTTGTATTGTTCTAAGGCACTTACACTTAATGCACCTGCTGGTTCTGCAATAATTGCCTGTTTTGAGTACATATCTAAAATTGTGCTACACACAGCACCTTCATGTACTTGAACATAATCATCTACAACATTTTTTGCAATGTCATAAGTGATTTCACCGACACGTGCAACTGAAGCGCCATCGACAAACTTATCAATATTAGGTAATGTTACGATTTGATTTTCTAATACAACAGAGGCATACATACTACTAGCTCCAGCTGGTTCAACACCAACAATGGATGTGTTAGGTGAATGTTCTTTAAAGTATGTGCCAACACCTGAAATTAAACCGCCACCACCAATTGCTGCAAATAAGTAATCAAATTTGACATTATCTTCTTTAGATTGATTAAGGATTTCCTTTGCAAGTGTACCTTGTCCTGCAATTGTATATATATTATTAAAAGGATCAATAAAGTTCATTTGATGTTCTTGTGTATAGGTAAGTGCTTCTTTCAAGCAATCATCAAAAGTATCACCTGTAAGAACGACTTCTACATTTGTACCACCGAAAAATTTAACTTGGTTAATTTTTTGTAGTGGTGTCGTCACAGGCATAAAGATTACTGCATTTAAATTTAATTTGCTAGCAGTAAACGCTACGCCCTGAGCATGATTACCTGCACTTGCACAAGTAATTCCATTTTGTCGTTCTTCTTCTTTTAAAGTAATGATTGCATTATATGCGCCTCTTAATTTGAAAGAACGTACCCATTGTAAGTCTTCACGTTTTAAATATACATCGCACTCATATTTATGAGAGAGATAATGATCTTTTTGAAGAGGGGTTTCTTTCACTATATCTTTTAATTGTAAGAAAGCTTCATCAATATCTTTAGAAGAAACAGTTGTTTTTACAGTCATAAGTTTCACACCTTTATTTAATAAGATTAAAATGTTTTTGTTTTTTCATAAGATTTAATTTGTTCTTCATATTCTAAAGTAATTGCTATATCATCTAAACCTTTAACAAGTTTATTTTTCCAAGTATCATCAATATCAAAGTGGAATGATTTTTCTGATGTATAAACGGTTTGATTAGGTAAATCTACAGTAATTTCTTTAGCTTCTGCTAGATATTTTCTTGCAGGCTCATCTAGAACGATAGGCAACATGGCGTTCTTAGTACAATTCATATAGAAAATATCACTATAACCACCTGCAATAATAATATCAAATCCGTAATCTTTTAGTGCCCATGCTGCATGTTCACGACTTGAACCACAACCAAAGTTATCACCAGTAATCAAAATGCTCGCACCTTGATACTCTGGTTTATTTGGATTAAAGTCTGGATTATCAGAACCGTCATCTAAATAGCGCCATTCATCGAAAGCAAATGGTCCAAACCCTGTTTTTGAAATTCGTTTCAAATGTGCTTTAGGAATAATTTGATCTGTATCAATATTATCATTAAATAATGGTACAACCTTTCCTGTATAAGTAGTAATCGGTTTGATTTCCATATTAAACAACTACCTTTCTTACATCTACGAATTTACCATTTATAGCAGCTGCTGCAGCCATAGCAGGGGAGACGAGATGTGTTCTCGCACCTTTACCTTGTCTACCTTCAAAGTTTCGGTTACTCGTTGAAGCACAGTGTACACCGGTAGGAACTTGATCCGGATTCATACCTAAACACATTGAACAACCAGGTTCTCTCCAATCAAATCCTGCATCTTTAAAGACTTTATCTAGACCTAGCTTTTCAGCTTCAATTTTTACAGTACGTGAACCAGGCACAACAATAGCGGTAATATTTGGATGTACTTTATTACCTTTGACAATTTCACTAGCTTCAACTAGGTCTGATAGTCTTGCATTAGTACATGAACCTAAGAACACATAACCAAGTTCAATATCTTCAGCTTTTTGACCTGGTTTCAAATCCATATAATTATATGCACGTTCATCGTTAACATTTTGAATTTCTGGGAAAGGTTCATTGAAACTCACTCCCATTTCTGGATTTGTTCCCCAAGTAACTTGTGGTTCTAAATTTGTAACATCTAAAGTGATAACTTTGTCAAATTGTGCATCATCATCTGTGTAAAGCTCTTTCCACTCATCTATTGAATATTCATAATTAGTTGCATAAGGACGACCTTTTACATATTCAAAAGTAATATCATCTGGTTGCATCATGCCATATTTTGCACCGGCCTCAATGGCCATGTTACAAATCGTCATACGCGCTTCCATAGAAAGTGATCGAATTGTCTCACCAGTAAATTCCAATGCATAACCCGTTCCAAAGTCAACACCGTACTGACTAATAAGATAGAGAATGATATCCTTAGCATAAACACCAGTAGGAAGTTTCCCTGTAACGTCAATTTTTAAATTTTTTGGTTTAGTTTGCCAAAGTGTTTGAGTTGCAAAAACATGTTCAACTTCACTTGTACCGATTCCAAATGCAATAGCGCCAAATGCACCATGTGTTGCAGTGTGAGAATCGCCACATACGATTGTTTTACCAGGTTGAGTTAATCCTGTTTCTGGTCCAACCATATGCACTATACCTTGTTCGTCAGAACCCATATCAAATATATGAACACCAAACTCTTTAGCATTTTTTTGCAAAGTTGTAATTTGTTTGTTTGCAATCTCATCCTTAATGTTAAAAATATCTATTGTTGGTACGTTATGATCAAGTGTCGCGTACGTTAAATCCGGACGACGTAGTTTACGATTTTGAAGACGCAAACCTTCAAATGCCTGAGGAGATGTAACTTCATGTATTAGATGTAAATCAATGTATAATAACTGTGGGTCACCTTCTTTACCAGTTAAGACATGTTTATTCCAAACTTTATCAAATAGTGTTTTACCCATATGACATCTCCTCCTTTTATAGATTTTCTTTTACAAAATTAAATATTTCAGATGTTTTATAATGACCATTTAGGTCTTGGGTTGTCTTGCCTTCTTTAATCAATTGATAAATTACAGTTTCAAGTTTTGTAGCTGCTTCATTTTCATTAAGACTCTCTCGTAAACACATTACAACTGAAAGTAGCATTCCAAATGGATTAGCCTTATCTTGATTGGCGATATCAGGCGCTGAACCATGAATGGGTTCATAAAGTCTTGGGCCTTGTTCACTAAAGCTAGCAGAAGGTGAAAGACCTAAAGAACCAGGAATAACTGAAGCTTCATCACTTAAAATATCACCGAATAAGTTTTCAGTAACGATGACATCAAATTGAGATGGGTTGGTAATTAAATGCATTGCGCAAGCATCCACTAATAAATGATTTACTTCAACCTCAGGATAATCTTTCGCCACTTCATCTATGACTTTACGCCACAATTTACTAGAAGATAAAACATTTTCTTTATCTACAGAAGTAAGTTTTTTATGACGTTTCTGTGCTAAATCAAATCCAACTCTAGCAATGCGCTCAATTTCATCACGACTATAAGTTAAAGAGTCTAGTGCTGATTCGTCATTCCAATGTTTTGGCTCACCGAAGTAGATACCTCCAGTTAGCTCTCTTACTAAAATAAAATCTGTTCCTGCTACGCGTTCTTCTTTGATAGGGGATAAATGGCTTGTGCCATTTGTTACTGTAGTGGGGCGAATATTAGCAAATAGACCCAATGCTTTACGTATACCTAATAAACCTTGCTCAGGCCTATTATTTGGATCTGTCCACTTAGGTCCCCCCACAGCACCTAGTAAGATTGCATCTGCATTTTTACAAGCGGTTAATGTTGTTTCTGGAAGTGGTTTGCCATGATTATCGATAGCGATACCACCAAAGTCGTGACTTTCGATCTCATAATCGAAATTGAATTGTTCACTTAATTTTTCTAAGACTTCTAATGAACCATTTAAAATTTCAGGACCAATTCCGTCACCTGGCAATGCTACTATTTTGTAACTCATGAATGTATACCTTCTTTCTTAGATGTATTAGCTGCATATTTTGCATGAGCTTCTACATAAGCTTTACATGATGCAAGTAGGATATCATGGTCGATGCCAACACCAGTGACAATCTGGTCATTAATTTTAAGTTGTACGTGTACTTCACCTTGTGCATCAGTACCTTCTGTAACAGAATCGATAGTATAATCAATTAGTTCTGTTTCCTTCTTAAATATTCTATCAACTGCATTATAGATGGAAACGATTGAACCTGTACCAATACTTGAATCTTGATAGGTATTACCTTCGTTGTCTTTAATGACTACTACTGCACTTTGTAATCCACTTGAGACAAATTGTAATTGCAATGTCTCGACTTGATAAATTGCATTTTGTTCGTGCTCAGTACCTTGAATTAATGCGTGGATATCTCTATCGGTAACAGATTTTTTCTTGTCAGCAATTGCTTTGAACTGCTTAAATAATACTTTTTGTTCTTCAGGAGAAACGTCATATCCAAGCGCAATTAATTTTTCTGCAAATGCATGCTTACCTGAAAGCTTTCCAAGTGGAAGTTCTGTAGTATCAACGCCAACTAATTGTGGTGTCATAATTTCGTATGTTTCAGGATTCTTTAGAACACCGTCTTGATGGATTCCTGATTCATGGCTAAATGCATTTTGACCAACAATTGCTTTGTTTCTTGGGACTCGAATACCGGCAAATCTTGAAATTAAATCTGAAGTTTGTTTAGTTTCAGCAAGTTTAATTTGTGTTTGGTTATTGTAATGATCTTGTCGAACGTAAAGGCCAAGTGCAACTTCTTCTAAAGCTGTATTACCTGCACGTTCCCCAATACCATTTAAGGTGCCTTCAATTCGTTTAGCACCATTTTCAATAGCGGCCATACTGTTAGCAACAGCTAAACCTAAGTCATCATGGCAATGTGCACTGTAAATTACATCTTGATTTGTTTTAATTTGATCTAGAAGTGTTTTAAAAATTTGACCATATTCTGAAGGATAACTGAAACCTACAGTATCTGGGATATTGATAACAGTGGCACCAGAATCAACAGCTGTTTGTACACATTCGATTAAGAATGGTAACTCTGTTCTTGTCGCGTCCTCAGGTGAAAATTGAACAACTTCGAAGAATTGCTTTGCGTAAGTTACATGTTCTTTAATAGAAGCTAATACTTCTTCTTTAGTCATCATTAGTTTTGAGTCGCGGTGGATGGGGCTAGTTGCGATAAATATGTGTATTCTTGGTTTAGCGGCTTCTTTAGTTGCTTCATAAACTGCGTCTATATCGGATTTTACGCAACGTGCTAGTCCACAAACTGCTGTTGTTGTTAAAGCTTTTGAAATAGCTTCAACTGATGCAAAACTGCCTGAACTTGATGCAGGAAATCCTGCTTCAATTATATCGACGCCCCATTTTTCTAATTGCTTTGCAATCTTTAGTCGTTCGTCGAAAGAGAAGTTAACCCCAGGTGTTTGCTCGCCGTCTCTTAGTGTTGTATCAAAAATTTGAATATGGCTACTCATTTTAAACATCTCCTAACATTTGTTGTAATTATTGATAATTAAATAGCATCCCCTGAAGGTTTTATAGTCGCTTTATTCAATCGTAATGTATAAAGCATCATAAGTGATTTATATTGTTATGAATTTAAATATAAAATGACTTATAATGCTTTAATTACGATGGTTAGCTATTTAAGAATCAAATTATTTTTGAATACTTTTTGATTTAATGAATGGCATCATTTCGCGTAGGTCTTTACCAACAGCTTCGATTTGATGGCCGTGTTGTTCTTCACGTAATCTATGGAATTCTTCAAAGTTATTTTCATTATCTTTAATGAAACGATCACTAAAGTTACCTTTTTGAATATCTTCTAATACAGCTTTCATATTATCTTTAACATCTGGTGTAATTACACGTGGTCCTGATACATAATCTCCAAACTCAGCAGTATTCGAAATTGAATAACGCATGTTTTCCATACCGCCTTCATACATTAGGTCAACGATTAATTTCATTTCATGTAAAACTTCGAAATAAGCGATCTCTGGTTGATAACCAGCTTCTACTAATGTTTCGAAACCTGATTGAATTAATTTTGTAGCACCACCACAAAGTACTGCTTGTTCACCAAATAAATCTGTTTCAGTTTCTTCTTTGAATGATGTTTCTAATACACCAGCACGTGTTGCACCGATGCCTTTAGCATAACTTAAAGCTAAGTCTCTAGCTTCACCACTAGCATCTTGTTGAACTGCAAATAGGGCAGGGACTGCACTACCTTCAGCGAATGTACGACGAACTAAGTGACCTGGACCTTTAGGAGCTACTAAGAATACATCTACATCTGCTGGTGGTTGAATTACGTCGAAATGAATATTAAATCCATGTGCAAACACTAATGCATTGTTTGCTTCTAAATTAGGTTCGATTTCTTCTTTATATACTTGGCCTTGAATTTCATCTGGTAATAAGATCATGATGACATCAGCTTGTTTTGCTGCCTCATTTACAGGGTAAACTTCGAAACCATCGTCTTTAGCTTTATCAAAAGAACTTCCTGGTCTGATACCGATGATTACATCATAGCCGTTATCTTTTAAGTTTTGTGCATGAGCATGTCCTTGAGAACCATATCCCACGATTGCTACTTTTTTACCTTGTAATGCGTCTTTTGTAACTGATTGGTCATAATAAACTGTTGTCATAATAAAATCCTCCATGTTTTAAATAAATTTTTTAAATTTTCTAAAAACTCAACTAAATAATAGCTGCTGAACCAGTTCTAGAAACTTGTGCAATACCATATGATGATAAATCGTCTAATAAGTTGTCCATTGTATATTGAGGACCAGATGCTTGAAGATAAGTATAATCATCTTCTTTCTTTAATATAGAGATTAGCGCATCATACGGTTTTATTACTTTTTCTAACTGTGCATTATTAGATGGTGTTTGTAATTTCACTAATACTAATTCTCTATTATAAGTATTAGTATCAGTAATATCTTCGACGTGTATAATGTTTATTTGTTTCTCTAGTTGTTGAATTAAATTTCTTAATACATCTGTGTCAGGCACTTCTGCTACAAATGTTATATCTGATACACCATCTTCTAATGTAGGTGTTGCAGAAAGTGTGACGATATTAAATTGTCGACGTACAAAGATACTCGTTAATCTATTTAATGTTCCTGCTTTATCTCTTACTTTCGTTCTAAATGTTCTTCTCATGATAGTCCCTCCATCTCATGGTTCGCTTTGCCACTAGGTACCATAGGTGTTACAGGCTCTATCGGTGAAATACGTACTTCAATAAGTGCTGGACCGTCATGATTAAATGCTGCATCGATTTGTTGTTCTAATTGTGTAGGATCATCGATTAAGAATCCTTTAACATTATAGGCTTCTGCTAATTTCAAGAAATCTGGTTGATCATTGAATACAGAGTGTGAAAAACGTTTGTTAAAGAACTTATCCTGCCATTGTTTAACCATACCAAGTGTCCCGTTATTTATTAGAACTACTTTAATGTCTAAACCATATTCTTCAAGTATTGCCATTTCTTGATTTGTCATTTGGAATCCACCATCACCAACAATAGATACAACTGTTTTATCCGGAGATGCTAATTTTGCACCAATTGCAGCTGGAATACCAAAGCCCATCGTTCCTAAACCGCCACTTGTTACTAACTGTCCATGAGATTTAAATGGATAGTATTGAGCTGTCCACATTTGGTGTTGACCAACATCCGTAGTAACAATTGCATCACCATCTGTGATTTCACCGATATACTCGATCGCACGCTGTGGTTTTGAAAATGATTCGTCTTCATCTTTACTATACGAAAATGGATGCTTTTCTTTATTACTATTACAGTATGCTAACCAATCATCGTGTTTTATTGAGTAGCTTTCATAGTCTAACAAAGCTTCTAATGTAGCTTTACAATCAGCAACGATACCTAAATCAACTTTGATAATCTTATTGATTTCAGAAGGATCAATGTCTACGTGTACGATTTTTGCGTTTGGCGCAAATTCATCAGGTTTACTTGCTAGTCTATCGTCAAATCTGCTACCAAAGTTGATGAGTAAGTCGCATTCCGTTAGTGCCATATTACTAGCGTATGATCCATGCATGCCTCCCATTCCTAAGAAGAGGGGATGTTCATATGGTATAGCGCCTAGGCCAAGCAATGTACTTACTACAGGTAATTGATGTCTAGTCACAAATTCAGTGAATACATCATTTGCTTTTGCATGATTTATACCTGCTCCTGATAATACAATCGGTTTTTTTGCTGATTTTAAATAATCACGCAATTTTTGAATTTCATTTTCAGCTGGTTTATCAGCTACGTGGTATCCAGGTAATTCTAATTCGTCTGTCGTCTGTGCATTTGTTGAAAGAATACCCATATCTTTAGGGAAATCTATTACAACTGGACCTTTACGACCTGTGTTTGCAATATGAAATGCTTCATGAATAATCTTAGGAATTTCATTTACATTTTTGACTTGATAATTGTGTTTTGTAATCGGTGTTGTCATAGAAAGTAAATCTGCTTCTTGGAAAGCATCTTTTCCAATTCCTGCTGTTGCAACTTGACCTGTAATTACAACAAGTGGTAACGAATCACTATATGCATCTGCAATGCCAGTGATAGCATTTGTAGCTCCAGGACCGCTTGTAACAACAACCACACCTGTGTTTCCTGATACACGTGCATATCCTTCGGCTGCATGTGTTGCACCTTGCTCATGTCTAGCTAGAATGTGTTTGATTTTACCATCATAAAATGTGTCATAGAGGGGAAGGACAGCACCTCCTGGATAACCAAAGATAAAGTCAACATTTTCATTTGCTAAAGACTCAACTAATAATTCAGAACCAGAACGCATTTCATCTACTGTGTCTTGCTCGAGTTCAACTTCGGGCTCTACTGAATGTGCTGCTTCCAAAGAATCAAAATTTTCTGACTTTTCATACTCAAGTGTTTCAATTTGTTTAGACATTGTTCTCACTCCTTAGATAAGGTTTTCAGGTACTTGCATAATTCCACCCGTATTTGCACTTGTAACTAATGCTGTATAACGTGCAAGGTAACCAGATTTAACTTTTGCTTTAAATGGTTTTAAGTCTTGCTTTCTAGCTTCTAATGTTTCAGTAGATACATCAACATCTAATGTACGATTGGTTAAATCAATTGTAATTTCATCACCATCGTTGATTAATCCGATAGGTCCACCAGCTGCTGCTTCAGGTGATACATGTCCTACAGCAATACCTCTTGTTGCACCTGAGAAACGACCATCTGTAATTAAGGCAACGTCTTTACCTAACCCACGACCAACGATTGAAGAAGTAGGAGCTAGCATTTCAGGCATTCCAGGTCCACCTTTAGGTCCTTCATATCTAATGACTACGACATGTCCTTCTCTAACAGTATGATTGTCGATTGCTTCAACAGCTTCGTCATGTGAATCGAAACAAATAGCTTTTCCTTTAAATACTTTGATAGATGGATCAACACCACCAACTTTTATGACTGCACCTTTAGGAGCTATATTTCCGTATAAGATTGATAGTCCACCTTGTTTGTCATACGGATTGTCTAGATGTCTAATTACGTCGCTATTTAAAATTTCTTTATTTTCATTATTTTGTCGTAATGTTTGACCAGTTGCAGTTATTCTATCAGGATGTAATGTACCTTCTTTTTTAAACAACTCATTGATGATTGCAGGAACACCACCAGCTTCATGAACATCGTGCATTGAATATGATGAACTTGGAGCTATTTTTGATAAATAAGGTGTCTTTTTAGCAATTTCATTAATTCTTGTTAAATCATAATCAATACCTGCTTCATTAGCGATTGCTAATGTGTGCAATACAGTATTTGTAGAACCACCCATAGCCATGTCTAATGCGAATGCATCATCAATTGCTTCTTCAGTGATGATATCTCTTGGTTTTAAATCATTTTTAATGTTATCTACTAATTTGAATGCTGCTTCTCTTATCATTTCACGGCGTTGTTCGCTGACTGCTAATGCAGTACCGTTATAAGGTAATGCTAATCCTAATACTTCCATTAAACAGTTCATTGAGTTAGCTGTGAACATTCCTGAACAAGAACCACAAGTAGGGCAAGCATTTTGTTCCATATCTAAAAATTCATCTTTTGAAATTGAGCCATCTTTAAATGCACCAACAGCTTCGAACATTGAAGATAATGTTAAGGCTTTACCCTGAGAAGATAATCCAGCTTTCATTGGACCACCTGAGCAAAAGATTGCTGGTACGTTTGTTCTTACAGATGCTAACAACATTCCTGGAGTGATCTTGTCACAATTTGGAATATAAAATACGCCATCAAACCAGTGTGCATTGATAACTGTTTCAGCAGCGTCTGCGATGATTTCTCGTGATGGAAGTGAATATCTCATGCCAATGTGTCCCATGGCAATACCATCATCAACACCAATAGTGTTAAATTCGAAAGGAATCGCACCTGCTTCTCTAATTGCTTCCTTAGCAATATCTCCTAATTCTCGTAAGTGAACATGTCCAGGGACAATATCAATATAGGAATTACAGATTGCTACGAAAGGTTTATTCATATCGGTAGGCTGTTTTAAAGCGCCCGTAGCGTGTAAAAGACTTCTTGCTGGAGCTTGATGATCTCCTTTTTTGATCATATCGCTTCTCATGTTTGATTCCCCCATAAAATTGAAAATAAAAAAACGTCCCAATAATAATTGGGACGTTCTTAAGTCCCATTCAACTAGAAAGAGGACTTAAACTCTTAGTAATTTCTTTACTAAAGTTCCAGTCCTACGAGCATAATAAAATGACTAAAATATTTGAAGTTGTCGGTTGATATTGCATTGTACTTTGCATCATTTTATTATGCTCCTTTCGATAGAATGGTTTATTTTTTGATTTGTTAGAAATATCTAAAAATTTGATAAATTAAATTTACTACATCGATGTGATGATGTCAATAACTATTTGTAATTTTCTTACAATTCAAATAACTACAATTTATTGAATTAGTTATATTATGTTGAAGTAAAGTGACTTAAAATTTGTTAAAATATAGGAGTTAATTTATTAGACATTATGCTTGCTAATTCCTATGATTGACTAGAGGTTAACGCGTAATACACATTTTCTATTATCTAGACGGATGTACTTAATCTAAATTTAGCATGTGATGTACAAGCTGATCAGAAAAATCAATAATGTAATTTATTATAGGTAAGTCATTTAATTCATGGAGCATAATAGTTAAAATGCGCTCAGATGTAAATGTCAGTATATTTTTATTTTGAAATACAAAGTGCGAATAACCATGCGTTACTGACGTGTAAAGGAGTTTAACGATGATTAAGATAAAAAATTTAGACGAAATGGAACATTTTGCTAAAGTATTAGTGAAACATGTAAGTGCAAAAGATATAATTTTGCTTAATGGCGATTTAGGTGCCGGCAAAACAACACTTACACAATTTATTGGTAAAGGACTCGGTGTTCGTAGAAATATCAATTCACCAACATTTAATATTATTAAGTCTTATCAAGGAACCGATGTTAAATTACATCATATGGATTGTTATAGATTAGAAGAATCCGATGAAGATTTAGGGTTTGATGAATACTTTGAGGATAATGCTGTAGTCATTATCGAGTGGAGTCAATTTATTGCAGAATTTCTCCCATCAGAATTTTTAACAATTAATATTCATACAATCTCAGAACATGAAAGAGCAATTACGATAGAAGGGCACGGTACGCATTATCAAAAAATAAAGGAGGCAGTTGAACGTGAACTATCTTTTGATTGATACATCGAATCAACCATTATCAGTGGCAGTGGTACAAGATAAAGAAACGCTCAGTGAGATTAATACGAATATTAAAAAGAATCATTCCATACAATTAATGCCGTCGATTAAGCAAGTGATAGCAGATAGTGGTTTAGACAAAAGTGCAATAGATGGTATCGTTGTAGCAAAAGGCCCTGGTTCTTATACCGGATTAAGAATTGGAGTAACAGTTGCTAAAACGTTAGCCTATGCAATGAATGCTAAATTATATGGTGTTTCTTCATTAAAGGCGCTTGCAGCAACTGCAAAAAATGAACAAGGTCTTATTGTACCTGTGTTTGATGCGAGACGAGAAGCGGTCTATACAGGTGTGTATAAATATGTTAATCAACAACTTGTAACGGTTATTGAAGATCAATATTTGCCAATTACTCAATTACTACAAGCATTACATGAACTGGGGGAAGATTATACGTTTGTTGGACCTGACACAGACCATTTGCAGATACATCTAGATGGTAAATGTGTTGCAAATATACCCCAAGCAAAATATATGATAGAAATGCTCGAGTCACCCGAAAATGTGCATGAATTCACACCAAACTATATTAAATTATCAGAGGCTGAGAGAAATTGGTTAAACCAACAGAACAAGAATTAAATATACGATTTATGACAAAGGACGATGTACCACAAGTATTTGATATAGAGCGGGCTAGTTTTAATGATAGTAGTTGGTCAATTGATGCTTTTTTCCATGAAATTGAAAAGAATGAATTTGCAAATTATTTCATAATTGAATATGATGCACAAATCATTGGATATATAGGCATTTGGATAGTTATTGATCAAGCGCAAATTACTACTGTAGCTATAGATAAAGACTTTAGAGGTTATGGCTTAGGACAATTATTATTAAAATACGCCATGAATTATGCACAATCAAAATGCGATGTTATGAGTTTGGAAGTAAGAGTAGAAAATACGGTAGCACAACATGTGTACACAAATTTGGGTTTTCAATATGGAGGAAAGCGCAAAAATTATTACGGTGAAGGTGAGGATGCGTTAGTCATGTGGGTGAATTTAAATGAATAAAGATACGGTTATATTAGCAATTGAATCAAGCTGTGATGAAACAAGTGTCAGTATTATAAAAAATGGCACACAAATAATGAGTAACATCGTATTAAGTCAAATTGACAGCCATAAGCGTTTTGGTGGTGTTGTACCTGAAGTAGCTAGTAGGCACCATGTAGAAGGTATAACTACAACTGTTGATGAAGCGTTGTTGGAAGCAGGTATCAACATGGAAAATGTAGATGCGATAGCAGTTACACAGGGTCCTGGATTAATAGGTGCACTATTAGTGGGCATTAATGCTGCTAAAGCACTAGCCTTTGCATATGATAAACCACTTATACCTGTCCATCATATTGCAGGACATATTTATGCCAATCACTTAGAAGAGCCGCTTCAGTTTCCACTTATTGCACTTATTGTTTCTGGTGGTCACACTGAATTAATTTATATGAAGGATCATTTGAACTTTGAAGTGATAGGTGAAACGAGGGATGATGCAGTTGGTGAGGCATATGACAAAGTAGCAAGAACAATTGGTTTAAGCTACCCTGGTGGTCCACAAGTAGATAAATTAGCTGCACAAGGTGCGGATGTATATGAATTTCCGCGTGTATGGCTAGAAAAAGATAGCTATGATTTTAGTTTTAGTGGTCTGAAAAGTGCAGTCATCAATAAACTTCATAATTTGAAGCAAAAGGGTGAAACTATAAATAATGCAGATGTGGCAACAAGTTTCCAAAACAGTGTTGTCGAGGTACTTGTTGGTAAAACAATAGCTGCATGTAATGCATATCACGTACAAAACTTAATCGTTGCTGGCGGAGTCGCTAGTAATAAAGGATTACGACAGTCTTTAAATGAAGCCTGTAAAGAAAATAATATTAGTTTAGCTATACCGAGTCCTAAGTTATGTACAGACAATGCTGCGATGATAGGAGCAGCAGGGTATTATCTATATAAAGAGCGTGCGACTGCTGACCTAGCGCTAAATGGCTTTGGTAATATGGATATTGAACTCTTTTCACAATAAGTTTTTTAATAGAATTTGTATGCTAGATAAGATAGTTTGCCTTTGTTGCGAACTATCTTTTTAATTTATGCAAAGAATTGTAATATTTAAATTTAGTTAAAATGGGTATAAACATTTTAGTATCAAAATATAAAAAACATAGCAAAGATATAAACTATAGCAAAGGATAAAAATTAGGGGGGACTTATTTATGAAAGCAGTTCAATATTTTAATTTTCAAAATAGCTTAGCGGCTTTAAATTTCTATGAAAAGCATTTAGGAGCAACAAATATCCAACGCTTAGGTGGAGACAATGAGATGTTTAACGACATGCCAGATGAATATAAAGTAGATGCGGATTTCACTATGCATGCCTCATTTGAAGTATTTGGTGAAACATTTTATTGTAGTGATACATGGAAAAATAAAAAAATTGATAATAGTGGTGCGATTGTTGCATTCACATTTGATCAATCAGATGAAGAAGCGAAAAAACGTGCAGTAGACTTCTTTAATAAGGCAGTAGAAGCGGGATGTGAAGCAACGATGCCTTTAGGTAAGACAGAGTGGTCAGAATTATATGGTATGTTTAATGATCCATTTGGGGTTACTTGGATGATTAATGCTGAATAACCTTAATTTGATCTTGCGTCGATCTTACTATTTAAGGAATTAAATTCAGTTGCAAGTTGAAATATGAACATAAAAATTTAAATCAAAATCCAGCAAATGAAATGGCTCATTTGCTGGATTTTTATATTTTGCAATAGAGTGTCGTGTTGTATTAAGTAAGTACACCGTCTTAACTTTGAACTTAGGTAAGAAGTATGTGGCAATTTCAACTAAGTGTAGCGTAATTATTTATACAAAGTAAAGTTATTGTGTTGTCGATTTTGCGCGTTCATAAATAGAATTTGGAAAGTCAGTGATACGTAATAATTCAATAGCATTTCGTGTGTCAGCTTTTCCAGATTTAATCTTATAATCAAAATCTATTGTGTTACCTGAAATGGATTCATTGAAATGGTAATTGGAATATTGATGATCTAATAGTTCAGATAATTCAATATCGTGCGTTGCAGCAATAACCGTATAACCATCTTGTTGGTCAAAATAATTGAGTACTGCTTCAGACGCTGCTATACGTTCAGTGGTATTTGTTCCTTTAAATATTTCATCTATAAAGCAATAAATATGGTCAGTTAGTGTTAAATCAAATAGGCGTTTGATTGACTTTATTTCGGTCATAAAGTAACTGTCACCAGAAAGAATATCATCTTGGTTAACCATTGATGTATAGACATAACCTGGTTGATATTTAAATTTAGTTGCTGTTGCGGTTTGAATAGTTTGAGCTGTAATTAGGTTTAAGGCGATTGCCTTCATAAATGTTGATTTTCCTGAAGCATTTGAACCAGTTAATAAAATATGATTATCAACATTCAAAGTATTTGGTACAGCATTTGGAATTAAGGGGTGGGTCAATCCTTCAAAGGTCACTTCTTGATGATTTACAACTTGAGGTAAGCAATATTCATCTAACGTTTCTCGCCACAATGCTACTGCATAATGATTATCTACTTCTGCAACATAGTCATAGCATGCCATGACTTCGGATTCATATTTTTTAAAGCTATTTTGAATGAGATGGAATACATGATAATCAAACATAAATATTAACTTAATTAACATAATAAGTACAAAGGTATCATCATTAGAATTAGCTCTCCCTAATAAACCACTGAACTTTCGTGCTACTACAAAGTGTGTAAAATTCACAGCTGTTTCTGGTGTACCATCTATTTTGTGAATATCATAAGCACGTTTAATTACATTTGAAGTATAGAATATAGAATTTAAATCTTGGTCAAATGTTTTGCGAATTGTTCCGCTCAATATCATATTAAATAATAGTGAAGCTATGGTAAGTAATAATCCATATTTAGCATTGAATATAGATAATATGAGAAAGATAAATGGTAGATAAGTACAGGCCATATAAAAATTATTTCGCTGTATGTATGCTAACTGATTAGGAAACAATGGATAAATTGATTTACCTAATTTTGCTAAGTGAATAGAGACGCTTTCTCTGAATGATACATTTGATTTAAATCGCTTGATTAATGATTCATTCTTCACTTGATACATTTGCCTTAGAGTAGCGTATAAACGCATTTCACCAATAGAAGTGAAATTAAAGTTTATATTTTGAAATAACTGGTCCATATTTAAATCAGACCATGTTTTATCATCGATTAATTTATCTGATTGATGCTGATGCTTGAATGTATCATATTGATAATGATAACGATGGTATGGACGAATAAAGCGCTCTAGTGGTTTTTGTCTATACCATAAGTTTTTAATATCATTCTTAAGACGGTAATTAATTACGATATTAGAAATAATCGCAATAATTAAACTAGCTAGAACAAAAGCAATAAAGAACCACAAAATCGTGGGCATGGTGAAACACAGTCCTTTCTCTCTATATAGTGTAGTCCTTTTTTATTATGACATTCATATAAAGAGATAACAATGTGGATTCTTAATATTAAAACGTCTGAACAATGTCAATAGGGAACGTGCGTACTTATTAACAATAAGTGTATAAGTTGTGGATAAATCAGAGGATTAATGTGGATATGGAGTGTATTTCCAAAAAATCACAGCAATAAAAGTTACTTTTTACCTGTGTATAACTAGGATAACTTTGTGGATAGCTTACAATTCAAGGAATTTAATTGTGTATAAAAAAGTGTAAAATATATCCTATGAAAAAAAGCCAATGTAATAAAATATACATTGGCTTAAGTGAAAATCAGGATATTATTGTAATGATTCTTGTAATTCTGCCCATTCTGACATAACCTGTTCTAATTTTTGTTCGGTTTCTGCTTTTGCTATTGCAATATCATTTGCTTTATCTGGATTTGAATAAATTTCAGGTTTAGTGAGTTGAACGTTTAAATCATCGATTTGTGCTTCGTAATCTTCAATTGCTAATTCACATTGTTCTATTTTACGAGTGATTTGTCGCTGTGCTTTCTTTTGTTGCTTTTGATCAATGTAATTATTTGTTTTAGCTGTATTGTCTATTTGTTGTTCTACCTGTGATTGTTCATGCTTAGATTTTAATGCTTCAGTTTCTTCTAGTTTATCAACATAATATTGATAGTCACCTAAATAGAGCGTGCCTCCCGTTGTGTCTAAATCAAATACTTTGTTAGCTAATTGATTGATAAAATAGCGATCGTGGGAAACAAATAACAATGTACCATCGAAATTTAATAAAGCTTGCTCTAACATTTCTTTAGAATCAATATCTAAATGGTTAGTCGGTTCATCCAAAATTAATACATTATTACGTTCCAGCATTAATAGTGCAAGTTGTAGACGTGCTTTTTCTCCACCTGATAAATCATTGATAACTTTTTTTACGTCATCTTGTACAAATAAAAATCTGCCTAATACTGCTCGAACATCTTTTTCATTCATGGTAGGGTATTGATCCCAAATATAATCAAGAATTGATTTTGTTGATTTAAATTCTGCTTGCTTTTGATCATAATAGCCAATTTTTAAGTTTGCACCTTTAGTGATGTCGCCTGAAATTTTTGGTTGGCGTTCTGCTATAGTTTTGATCAGCGTAGATTTACCAATACCATTTGGTCCAATGATTGCGATATGATCACCTTTGGTAATTTCTAAATTGATATTTGAAGTGATTGGTTCGTCGTAACCAATGGCTAGATTTTTAATATGAAAAACATCGTTACCCGTATTGCGTTCAAAATCAAATTCAATATTTGCACTTTTAGCATCTAAGATAGGCTTATTAATAAGTTCGATCTTTTCTAACATTTTACGTCGGCTTTTTGCCATACCCGAAGTTGATGCACGAGCGATATTTTTTTCTACGAATGTCTCTAATTTTTTAATTTCTGCTTGCTGACTTTCATACTCTTGCATCTTTTTTTGGTAATATTTATCTCTTTGTTCAATGAATTGACCATAATTTCCAACATAATGTTGTACATCACCAAGTGCGACATCATATATTTGATTAACAATTTTGTCTAAGAAGTACCTATCATGGCTGATTATGATAATAGCGCCTTTAAAGTAATTTAAGTAACTTTCAAGCCATTGCGTCGTCTCCATATCTAAGTGGTTAGTAGGTTCATCTAATAGTAGCAGGTCAGGTTCATTCAATAACATTTGAGCTAAAGATAATCTAGTCTTTTGTCCACCACTGAAATCGTTAATTGGTCGGTTGAAATCATCTTCTGTAAAGTTTAATCCATGTAATACAGTTTTAATTTTACTTTCATATTGATAGCCTTCTTGTTGCTCAAATTGGTTTGAGATACTTTCATAGCGCGCAATATGTGCTTTATATTCGTCAGTATCATATTCCTCTGCATGTTTAGCTAACCAATCTGTTTCAAATTTCATTTGTTCTTGCATTTCTTTAATATGTTCAAAGGGCTTCGTCATTTCTGCGATTACCGTTTGATTGGTATTTAAAGTCATTTGTTGTGTTAAATAACCCATTTTTAAATTTTTAATTTTTGATATATGTCCAGAATCATAATCTTCGACACCTGCAATAATTTTCATTAATGTAGATTTACCAGCTCCGTTACGTCCAACAATACCGATACGTTCCCCTGTCTTAACTTCTAAATCTACGTTGTTGAAAATATCATCCCCGTCGAATGATTTTGTAATATCGTTTAATTGTAATAATATCATTCGAATTTGCACCTCTCTATTCAAAATCTATTTTACCGTATAAAGCGTATGGATAAAACTATCAGTGTTTATTTTTATATATCATTAATGTATAATGTTGTAGTAATTATTAGATTATTTAGTATTATTATTTAAATTAGGGGGACATGATCTTGGCTAATCAAAGCGATAAGATTCCTCGTGCAACGTTGAAACGTTTACCGTTATACTACAGATTCGTCAACACATTAAAATCAAAAGGTATAGATAGAGTGAATTCAAAGGCAATCAGCGAAGGATTGAATATAGATTCTGCAACTATTCGTCGTGATTTTTCATATTTTGGAGAACTAGGAAAAAAGGGTTATGGCTATAATATAGATAGCTTATTACATTTTTTCAAAAATGAAATTAGTGAAAATGATGAAATTAAAATTGCCATTGTTGGTGTTGGGAACTTAGGTAAAGCATTGTTAACTTACAATTTCTCAATCCATGATGAAATGACAATAACGGAAGCTTTTGATATACGAGAAGATGTGATAGGTACTGAAATCGGTCAAGTAAGTGTTAGTAATTATGCAGATATTACCGAGGTTCTAGAACGTGAACAAATAGATATCGTAATCCTTACTACACCTGAAGATGTTGCGCAGCAAGTAACAGATAAGTTAGTAGATGTTGGAGTGAAGGGAATATTAAACTTTACACCAAGTCGTGTATCTACGCCATCTGATGTGCAAGTTCATCATATTGATTTAGGTATAGAATTACAATCATTATTATTTTTTATGAAAAATTATAGTAACAAATAATTTTAACAAACGAGTTTACTTATTTAATAGAGATAAGTAAACTCGTTTATTTTTGACTTACTTTTGTTAAAGAAAGATTTCAATATTATCGTTTTATTTGTACGGACAAAAATTAAAATATATTGACTTATATGGACAAATATAATACATTGTAATTGTAAACGTTTTCATAAAAAGGGGTTAAGGGGGATTTTATGGAGCAGATAAACAATCCAATTGTAATACAGAGAGCAGATCCGTTTGTTTTTAAGGAATCAGGAACATATTATTTTACTGGTTCTTATCCGAAATATGACCGTATTGTTTTGAGGAAAGCATCGTCATTGAATGAGCTAAATGAAGCAAAAGAACATGTTGTATGGACTAAAGATTTAGATGGAGAAAAAAGCGCATTGATTTGGGCACCTGAAATTCATAAAATAAATGATAAATGGTATATCTATTATGCAGCAGCACCAAATGATTACATTGAGGATGATACATTTAATCATAGAATGTTCGTCTTAGAGAATAGTAATGATGACCCACTTACAGATAACTGGATAGATAAAGGGAAAATAGATACAGGATGGGAAACATTTTCGCTGGATGCAACCGTTTTTGAATTAAATGGGCGTTTGTATTATGTTTGGGCACAACAAGATATAGAGATACCAGGACACTCAAATATCTATATTTCTGAAATGGAAAATCCATGGACATTAAAAGGGTCACCAACAATGTTAACGATACCCGAATATGACTGGGAGTGTAAGGGTTTTTGGGTGAATGAAGGGCCAGCCATTTTAATAAAAGAGCAACGTATATTTTTAACATATTCTGCGAGTGCAACAGGTATTGATTACTGTATGGGAATGCTTGTTGCTTCTGTAGATAGTAATCTATTAGATGTTAATGCTTGGAATAAAGTTGAAGAACCTGTATTTACAAGTGCTATTGAAAATGGACAATACGGTCCAGGACATAATTCATTTACAAAATCTAAAGATGACTTGCATGATGTGTTGGTCTATCATGCTAGAAATTATACAGAGATTGAGGGCGATCCATTGTATGATCCAAATCGTCATGCACGTGCACAATTTATAGAATGGTATAATGGTTGGCCGGATTTTGGTTCACCTGTTCGTGATACGCGTTCAACACCTCATTCTACCAAGATAATTGGAAGTGATGCCATTGATTAATTTAAAGCGTATTACATTTTGGAGATTTGGTGGCATTAATTTCTCTTATTTTGCTATCTGGACATTAATCATTACATTTTTACCACTGTGGTTAAATAGAGTAGCACATTTAAACACAGCAGAAGCTGGAATTGTATTTTCAACAATGTCTATTGTGGCGATAGTACTTGAACCAATTTATGGCGTCATACAAGATAAATTAGGATTAAAAAAGTATTTGTTTGCATTTGTTATTTTTTGCTTACTGTTAATAGGACCATTTTTTGAATATGCTTTTATTCCACTAATCAATATGAATGTGCTGTTAGGTAGTGTATTAGGTGGTTCATTTATTAGTTTGTGTTTGTATAGTGGTGTGGGGGTCGTCGAATCATATTGTGAAAAGTCGAGCCGAGCAAATACCTTTGAATACGGCCACGCAAGATTGTTTGGTTCAATTGCTGGTGGTTCGTTCGCATTTATTGGTGGCATTATGTTTGTGAAACAGCCCAATAGTATATTTTGGGTATGTACTATAGCAGCGTTATTACTTGGTATTATTCTCTGGTCTGTTAAAGTCAACGCATTTAAATATCAAAAGGATGATAAAACGAAAAATGAAAGAGCATATGTAAATAAAAATACAATTCTAAAGTTATTTAAAAATAAAAGTTTTTGGGGATTGTGTTTATTAATTATTGGTAGTGCCAGTTTATATGATGTATTTGATCAACAGTTTCCTAATTATTTTGTTAAATTTTTTACAAATCAAAGTAATGGAGAATCATTATTTAGTAAATTAACTTCAACTCAAATTTTTATTGAAGCGGTTGTTATGATCTTTATGCCATGGATAATTAATAAAATAGGTTCTAAGAATGGCTTATTCTTATTTGGTATTATTTTATTTTTGAGGGTCATAGGTACGGCATTCACAGATGAAGTTTGGTTACTATCATTCTTTAGACTATTAGCAGCGATAGAAATGCCACTAATGTTAGTTTCTATAATGAAATATATCGTAGGTACATTTGATATTAGGCTATCTGCTACAGTTTACATGCTTGCATTTAATGTAGCGAAGCAATTAGGGGTGGCATTTTTCTCTTTAGTAATGGGGAAACTTTATGTAATTATCGGTTTTCAAAACACTTATATTGTTATGTCGCTAATTATTGTTGTCCTTGTTTGTCTAGGTGCTTTATTAATGAGTAATGATAAAATAGATTATCAAAAAATTACGATGAATAGAAAAATAAAAAAAGTAAGTTAACTTTATATATAAAAACCAAATATATACTAATCAAGCCTCTAGAACATAAATACCTAGCATTAAGCCCATCAAAGATTTTTGATGGGCTTGTTATTGCTTGCTTTCCTAAGGAAGCGAGTCCCGGTCTCGACACTCATCTTACTCCCTCAGGTGTCTCGCAAACAATTCGCAGTTCTTAAATGTAATTACTACAATAAATAAGACACTTTAAAATGAATTAATTGAAACAGAAATTACCCCTGAGATAAAACAAAAAATAAAAAACAAATTAAGTGATGAAGATTTAAATAAAATCATAAATCATCGATTATTTACTAAAATTTCTATTTCTAAATATATTAAATATATAAAATGAGCTAAGAGGTTGAAAAGTTACTCTGATTCTAATATTATTAATCTTATTGATTTTATCGGGGAAAGAGGTTATTGAATGACTTGGTTAATTTTTAGTGGGCTCATTGTGGGTGCACTATTAGGTTTTGTAATGCAACGCACACGGTTTTGTTTAGCAGGTGGCTTTAGAGATATGTATGTACAAAAAAACAATAAAATGTTTTATGCATTATTAATCGCAATTACGGTTCAAAGTATAGGTCTATTGATTCTTACGTCAACTGGAATTGTTGAAATACCAACAGCATCATACCCATTAATAGGTACTATTATTGGATCATTTATATTTGGTATAGGGATTATCTTATCTGGCGGATGTGCAACAGGTACATGGTACAGAGCGGGTGAAGGTTTAATCGGTAGTTGGTTAGCACTTGCAGCATATGCATTTACATCAGCAGCAACTAAATTTGGGATTTTATTGCCATTAATGAATGGCTTAAATAAACCAACTAATGTCAATACAAGTATGGCACAAACAACAGGCATTCCAACTTGGATTTGGGTGTTAATATTAACAATTATTACTGTATTTGTAGTGGTTAAGACATTACGTAAGCCAAAACCTAAATTTGCAGTACCACAATTAAAACAAAAATTCACTGGAGTTAGACATTTACTATTTGAAAAGAAATACCATCCTTTTGTTGCCGCAATTGCTGTTGGATTAATTGCATTATTGGCATGGCCAGTCAGTGAGACAACAGGTAGAATGTATGGTTTAGGTATAACGACACCATCAGCAAATATTGTTCAATTTCTCGTTACAGGTGATACAAAGTTACTAGACTGGGGTGTATTCTTAGTTTTAGGAATTTTCCTAGGTTCTTATATTGCAGCTAGAGGATCAAGAGAATTTAAATGGAGACTTCCAGATAAAGCGACAATACGTAATAGTGTTATCGGTGGTGTGCTGATGGGATTTGGTGCGTCAGTAGCTGGTGGATGCTCAATTGGTAATGGCTTAGTAGAGACAGCGACAATGTCTTGGAAAGGCTGGATTGCATTGGCATCGATGATATTAGGCGCATGGACAATGAGTTACTTTTTATTTATAAGACCTATGAAAAAAGCACAAAAATCACAAGTAAATAATAAAAATACAGTTACTTCAGGAACACAAATGACTTAAAGTTAAAGGAGATAATAACTATGGTATATGAATTAGGTACAGTAGGTATGGTTTGTCCGTTCCCATTAATTGAAGCTCAGAAAAAAATGGACACATTAGATAATGGTGATGAATTGAAAATTGATTTCGATTGTACGCAAGCAACAGAAGCACTACCAAATTGGGCTGCTGAACAAGGTTATCCAGTTACAAATTATGAACAACTAGACGATGCTTCTTGGACAATTACTATTAAAAAAGCTTAATAAATAAATTAAAGAAGAACCATCTTGGACAGGCATAAAATAATGCGTCAATTCAAGATGGTTTTTACTTTAAATGGTATTTAAAGCGGTTCCAATATGGTAGAATAGTAATGTTTACAATAGCTAAATAATGAGAGTGAGAGTATATGAAAAATATTGCTGATATTGCAAAAATTGCAGGCGTATCCAAGAGTACTGTTTCTAGGTATCTAAACAATGGATCAGTTAGTCTAAAGACAAAACAAAAACTAGATAAGATTATTCAAGAAAATGATTATCAACCTAATCAATTTGCTCAAAGTTTACGTGCCCATAGAACAAATATGATAGGCGCAATTATTCCGAGAATGAATTCTTATGCTGTGGATGAAACAGTCAAGGGAATTAAAACAATATGTGATGAATTAAATTATAGTTTATTGTTAAATTACACTAACTTAAATTCAGAAAAGGAACTAGAAGCTTTAGAAACATTTTACCGTAGTAAGGTTGATGGCATTGTGTTAATGGCTACTGAAATTACAGATCGTCATTTAGCTATTATTAACAAGATTCAAGTCCCTGTAATTATTGTTGGACAAGAGCATGAATCTTTACATTGTGTCATACATAACGATTATCACGCTGGGTATATTGTTGGTGAAAAATTAGGTCAGCAAAATTATAAAAATATTAAATTTTTCGGTGTAACCGAAAGCGATATTGCAGTTGGTATTGATAGAAAATCAGGGCTTATTGCAGGATTGAAAGCGTATGGTCTTGAGCCAAATATTTCATTAACTTCATTTAATTATCAAGAAGCGATGGAAGATGTTATTTCTGAATTAGATGCACATCCACATTATGATGCAGTTGTTGGCGCTACTGACTCAATAGCCTTAGCTGTGCATAAATATATTTCAGAACATTATCAACAAGTGAAAAATCAACGAATTGTTGGCTTTGGCGGAGATCCTGTTACAGAAATTGTGTCACCATCGATTAGTACAGTTATATATCACTTTGAACAAGCGGGGGAAGTAGCAATGACACAATTAAATCATATGATTAAACAACAACCAATTGAACAAAGGTTAACTATTGATGTCAGCCTATCATTTAAATCTTAGTAGAAAGATGATATGATGTAAAAGTATATTGTGGAACCGGTACCAAAATTATTTAGGAGGATAAAAAATGACGGAGTGGACAAGAGAACAGCGTTATCAAAGAATTGAAGATGTAGATCAACAAACAATAGATGCATTGACGGAACAAGTAGATGCATCAAAATATAGACAAAGATATCATATACAACCTACAACGGGATTACTAAATGATCCTAATGGTTTAATTTATTTTGATGGTAAGTATTATATTTCTCATCAATGGTTCCCTTTAGGACCTGTACATGGATTGAAATATTGGTATACATATACAAGCGATGATTTGGTACACTTTGAACCAATTGGTCCTACATTAAAACCCGATACAAAAGATGATAGTCATGGAGTCTATAGCGGAAGTGCCTTTGAATATAATCAACATTTATATTATATGTATACTGCAAATCATCGTGATAAAGATTGGGCTCGTTCATCAAGTCAACATATAGCAAAAGTTGATGCAGATGGTAAGGTTGAGAAATTCCCTAAAGCTGTTATTGCTGAACCTCCAGCTGGTTATACTCAGCATTTTAGAGATCCGAAGGTATTTACAAAGGATGGGGTCTATTATGCCATCATTGCAGCACAAAATGATTTAGAACAAGGTAGAGTATTACAATATCGCTCTAATGATATTGTGAATTGGGAATTCCAAGGTGAGATTGAAACAAAATTAGATGAATTTGGCTACATGTGGGAATGTCCTGATTACTTTAACTTAAATGGCTATGATATCTTAATGTTTTGCCCACAAGGATTAGCATCGAAAGGCGACCATTTTAAAAACATATATCAGTCTGGTTATATTATGGGGCAATATGATATTGATAATTTAACTATGAATCATGGAGATTTTCACGAATTAGATCATGGGTTTGATTTTTATGCACCACAAACATTTATAGATGAACAAGGTAGACGCATCTTAATTGGTTGGATGGGATTACCTGATACAAATTATCCATCGGACGAAGATGGCTGGGCACATTGCTTAACTATTCCTCGTGTATTAACGATAGAGGAAGGTAAGCTCAAACAAAGACCTATTCCTGCATTAGAATCATTAAGAACTAATGAAGAGACAGCACTTGGGTATGCTAATAAATTCCCAAGACAGCTTCATCCTTATGAAGGTACACAATATGAATTAATAATTGATATTTTAGAAAATGATGCAACTGCTATTTATTTCGAATTAAGAACTTCAAAGCAACATTCAACACTTATAACTTACGACACCAAATCTAGAACGTTAACTCTAGATCGTAGTGAAAGTGGTCTGTTACCTGATCCAGTTGAGGGAACTACTCGTACAACAACACTAAATCAAGATTTAACACAATTAAGAATATATGTTGATACATCAAGCATTGAAATATTTTGTAATGATGGAGAAAGTGTATTAACATCTAGGATTTTTACTGATGAAAATGCTACAGGTATTAAAACATCAACAGAATCAGGACAAGCATACTTAAGATTTACTAAATATGATTTGAAGGATGATAAATAAGTTATGAAACGTTTACTAGCAATTGGAGAAGCACTTATAGATTTTATACCTAATACAACAGATTCTAAATTAAAGGATGTAGAAGGATTTTCTCGCCAAGTAGGTGGCGCGCCATGTAACGTTGCTTGTACAGCGACTAAGTTAGGTGGTAATGCTGAAATGATTACGCAATTAGGTGATGATGCATTTGGTGATTTAATAGTCGAAACGATTGAAACAATCGGTGTTCAGACAAGTTATTTAAAGCGAACACATGAGGCAAACACTGCTCTAGCATTTGTAAGCTTAACTAAAGATGGAGAACGTGATTTTTCATTTTATCGTAAACCATCTGCAGATATGTTGTTATCTGAGGAAGATGTCACAAATATTGAAGTAACTAATAAGGATATACTACACTTTTGTTCAGTTGATCTAGTAGAAAGTCCTATGAAAAAAGCACATAAAGCATTGATTGATAAGGTTAAATCAGCAGGCGGCACAATAGTCTTTGATCCAAATGTTAGATTACCATTATGGGATAGTGAAGCGGACTGCAAAAACGCAATTCATGAATTTCTATCACTAGCTAACATTATTAAAATTTCGGATGAAGAATTAACATTTGTGACAGGCGAGGAAAATGAAAAACAAGCTATTCAAGGGTTATTTCAAGGCGATGTTGAAGTTGTTATTTATACGAAAGGCCCAGACGGAGCAGTGTTATACTTTAAAGATGGGACTATTATAGAACAACAAGGCATTAAAGTAAAAGCCATCGATACAACTGGCGCTGGTGATGCATTTATCGGTGCATTAATCAGCAGATTGTTAATATCAGATAGTACTGATGCAGTAATTCAGTTAAAAGAGGAAGGACAATCGATTCTTAATTTCAGTAACTATGTAGCAGCTATGGTTACTACGAAATACGGAGCAATTGATAGTTTACCAAATTCAGAAGAAGTTAATGCAGCATTAAATAAATAACAAAATAAAACGCCATATAAAGCTTTCACTATGAAAGGGTACTTTATATGGCGTTTACTATTTATGAATTATATTTTTTTAACGTTCCTTACTGATGCATAACAATGTTCACTATTTTTAAAATATACGATACGAGATTTAGAGTCTATGGATTCTATGTTGTGTCGATTTACGACAAAGCTATTATGACAACGGAAAAATCTTTCATCTAATTGATCAATTTCCTTTAAGTTGCCATAAAATTCAATTTGACGATTATCCAAATGTGCTATCAACCGATGTGATTTTGATGAAGACTCGAAAAACATGACATCATCATATTGCACATAAACCGAATTACTACCACGCTTTAACTCAATTGTTTCGACATTACTTTCTTTAGATAATAATTTTAATCTAGATTCTGAAGTTTCTAAACAGTCTATTATTCTTGATTTGAGTTCATCTGGGTCATCTTTAAAGATAAAATCCATTGCAGCAACTTTATAAACAAAAGTTAAATAAGTTAACTCACTATGACTTGTCACAAAAATAATATTTCCCACTGGGTCATGCTTTCGAATCTCACTTGCTAACTTTATTCCATTAATATCCGCTTCAAGTTGAATATCTAAAAAATAACAACCAATGTCATTTAAATCTTTAGAACGCTCTAAAATTTCATAAGGATCATCTGTAGCAACTTCAATTTCCATAGGTTTTTCTTCAATCATGATGTAATTGTTTATAATTGAAATCATATTCTCGCGTTGTCTTGGGTCATCTTCACAAATGAATATCTTCATGTTTCCACGTCCTTATGAATTAGAATTTAAAATTTCCACTTTTTGAATAAAGTAATTATTATCAATTGTTGTATCTAATAAAACATTAGAAGTTGTATCTGTCAATTCCTTTAAGGTAGAAAGACCTAATCCACGATTTTTCCCTTTTGTAGAAAAGTTTTCTTTAAAGAGGGTGTGTACTCTAGGCATATCAGGCTCACATTTATTCATAACAATAAACATAACAGAATCATCATTATTTTTGATAAAGGCAATGCGAATCAAGGGATCATCTTCAATTTTTTCTGATGCTTCAATTGCATTATCTAAAATTATGCCAATGGCTCGACTTAAATTAACGATAGGCATGTCTATTTTGTCAATTGGTTCTGGAACTTCAATACTGATACGAATATTTTTCTCTTGAGCTTGTAATATTTTAGTTGTTAACAAACCTTTTATCTCTCGTACTTTTAAATTTTCAATACCATTGATCTTAATGGCATTCATTTGCATACTATCTTGCATTGGTAAAATTTCTTCATTGAAGTATTTTTTTAAACCGTCCATATCATTTTCTCTAATAAATTCTGACATAGTGGACAAAATATTTACATAATCATGTCTAAACTTACGCATTTCATTATTAATGTTTTCAATTTGCAGTGTATATTTGTAATAATTTTCAATTTCTTGCATATTACGTTTATACTGAATCTGCCTTACAATACTAAATGAAATTGTGATAATTAGAATAGCTAGCGTAATGATGAAAATTGTGTATAACACTACTAAAAATTTTGTATCCGCAAATGACATCAATTTAGTTGGCAAATTGAAATATAACAATAAAAGAACACTAAATAAAAATATTGATACAAGAGTAAGGTAAACTTTATTAAAGGATAAATCAGAATTTAGTAGTTTTTTTATAAAGTAACGAGAAACGTAAGATAGCCCTATAGTTAATAATGTGAAAATTATTAAATAAAGAGAATTGAACACTATGTCTAGCTTAATTAAATTATAAAATAATGTTGCAATTCCTATGGTTAAAAAATTTGCTATATATAAAATAAAAAAACTAATTAATACAGATACTAAACCAATGATTCTATTTTTAAAATACATAAAAATAGCAGAGCAAAATAATAAGAATATCATTGCTCTTGCATGAAAAAAATAATATACAACAGTAGAAGGGATTATAATCCCAATCATGGCAATATAATCCCAGAAACTATACCGAATTCTATTTATTATCGTTATAATTACAAATAAAATTATAGCTTGTAATAAAGTTAGAAAAATTGAATTTAAAATGGTCATTCTTTACACACTTTCTACTGTACAATTATTTGTGTAATTCTGTTAATTCTGCAGGTACTTCTGGTTCATCAAAGAAACCGCCACATGGTGAAGCTTTTGCAGCAGTACCTAACGCTGAAAATAATTTTGTTGCTAAACTAACTAAAGATTCTAAAATACTCATTGTGAAACATCCTCCTTAGGGAAAAATATTGGTAATTGAACCGCTGAAATTAATACAATACCCAACAGTATTAATTGTTGATAGGGTTCAGAGAAAAATACTGAAATTACTACTAATAATAAAGTTACTACAATTGTTTTTATTTTTTTACCTTTGCGAAGTCTTTCAGGTATAGGTTGCTTCTTGGTTGCAGCCGGAGCATAAATAACAAGAATAATAAATCCCAATATTACAAGTATATACATTATTATTGGAGACATTTGTATATACCCGATAAACCATGGTAATAAAACAAAAAGCAATAAATTTTGCACGTGACACAAAAATGATGATTTCGCATGTGCACCATGTGCAAAAATCCTAATAAAAAAATAAGTTAAATGTACAGTTAAAGTGTATAAAAAGAGATGACAGAGGATAGAAACGCCATAAGTAACTAATGCTTTAAAGAAATTAATAGCAACAACTTGCATTCCCAATCGCACCTTTAAAAATTCAATGTGATCTAAATTATTGCGTTGTTGCAAATAACGTGAAAATTGTTCGATTTTATTATCAATAAGCTTAGACATTACGCTTCTCTCCTTGCTTGTATTATACAAATTTAATTAAGTTTTGAGCGTCTTATTGCTCAACTGTACTTTTTGAGTTCCTAACTGTTTCATTTACCTATCTGTTTAATTTTAACATATATATTTTTGCAGTTTGGAATAAATTTTGACAAGTTAAGAAAAAATGACCAAGTCACTTTTAATTCATGGTTAAATGGTCATGTATCACAAAGAAGTGATAAACATTTTACAAATCATTAATCATTTTGTTTGTAATGATTATGATTGATTGAACTTAAGAGCAGGGGTTCAATTAATTAACTATTAAAGGTAAGTTTACTTTTGTATAGTTGAGTGAAATACTGGAAATAGTGGTCGTTTTTCAATTCTTTGAATACAAACAAAGGAGGCTGATGTAGTGACAAATTACTTTTCAGCATTAGTTAGTGACTTTGTAAAATAGCACAATTTTGTTTTATTCAATAGAATAAGCAAAGTTATTTTGATGTTATAGAATATTCCCAATTCTATATGTCAGAATATTGTTTTATCAGTTTTTTTGATTTGATGATTATTCCCAGTCGCAAATCAACAGTAACACATTCGTAGATCTTTCCCAATCTCGAATGCGTATCATTTATTACTCATACTTAATAGACCATTCCCAGTCTCAAAATGAGTAGTTTAAAGTACTTAATATCATTGACCTTTCCCAGTCACGAATTAAGTACGAGCTATTACATTGATTTAAGATCATTCCCAGTCTTTAAATCAAGTATCAATTAATCACTCAAACATGAGACCAATTCCCAGTCTCAGATGAGTGCAATTAATACTTTTGTGATAAAGATTTTCCCAGTCTTTAAGCAAAGGGTATTAAACATTGAGGACAGACCTTTCCCAGTCTGAAATCAATATTCAAACATCTATAACAGAGATGTTTGGAATGTTAACATGTAAGCTATCGTAAACATCATTCAATTTATCATTAATTAACGGTAAATTCACTAAAAATTTTTTCATAATTAATAACATCCCCAAAAAATAGATAGAGAATTAACTGTAAAAACATTCCCTTAATAATAAGTTACAAAAAACCGTGAGCCCCTCCCAAGCTCACGGTTTTTTATGTTTTTTAGTGTTTATATAAATCAGTTCTTAAATTATCAAATACAGGTATGGCAGCTCTTTGCTGTTCAACTTCGTTTAAATCTATCTCGCATGTTATATGTCCTTCTTTTTCTTTGAGCTGTTCTACAATTTCACCGTTTGGATTAATCACTGCTGACTTTCCAGCATATAATGTATTGCCGTCATCTCCACAGCCATTACATGCAACAATAAAGATATTATTTTCAATAGCGCGAGCCTGTAATAATGCTAACCAATGATTTGCTCTTACTTCAGGCCATTGTGCTACATAAAATGCAATTTGTGCGCCATTTTTTGCTGGATATCTCAATAATTCAGGGAAGCGCAAATCATAACAAATGATTTGTGTAGCTTCGATACCATTAGAAAGTTTGAATTTCTCTGGTACAGTTGTGCCAGGCGTCATAAATCTAGGTTCGTCTAGCATAGGGACTAGATGCACTTTGTCATAACTATTTACTAAAGTACCATCTTTTGTCACTGTAAAAGCACTATTATAAATATGATCATTTTTAGAATTTGACACTGAACCAGCTACAATATCTACTTGAAATTGTTTAGCTAATTTACTAATAAAAGCATAACTGCGTGTTAAATTTTTATCAGCGAGTTGATGTAATTGGGGAAGAGCATAGCCGTTGTTCCACATTTCTGGTAAAACAACCAGGTCAGTGTCATTGGAAACATATTTTTCAAACCAATTTAAGATAGTTTCTTCATTTAAAGTTACGTTTGCAGGTTCTACTTTAAATTGAAAGATCTCTATATTCATTTAAATCGCCCCTTAATTTGTTGTTAGAGTTAATATACTAAATAAATATAGATAATTCAAAATTATTCAAATATAACCAATAAAAAAGAAGTTAATCTAATATACATATAGTAAAAATAATATCATCCAAAAAAAGTAAGTATTATGATTCAATCAAAATACTTACTTTTTATTACTATATACTATTGATTAACTTCTATATTAATTTAGAGTTATTTTCTTACTAAGAAACGAGCGTTAACATCTTGGAATTCTTTTTCTCCAGCAGCTTCACGAATGTTACCAAATGGCATTTGAGCAATTAATTTCCATGTTTTAGGAATATCAAAAGCTTCTTGTGTAGCTTCATCTACTAATGGGTTATAGTGTTGTAATGACGCGCCTATACCTTCAGTGCTTAAAGCAGTCCATACTGCAAATTGATGCATTGCATTAGTTTGATTAGACCAAATTGCGAAGTTTTCAGCATAACTTGGCATTTGCTGTTGTAATCCCTCAACAACTTCTGTGTCTTCAAAGTAAAGAATTGTACCATATGCATGTTTAAAGTTATCAATTTTATCAGATGTAGGTTGGAAGTCTCTGTCGTCACCCATAACTTTTTTCAATTCATTTTTTGTAATATCCCAAAACGCATCATGTTTATCATTTAATAATAAGACAATACGAGTAGATTGTGAGTTAAATGAAGATGGGACATGTTTGATTGCATGTTCAATGATTGATTCTACTTCTTTATCTGAAATTGAAATTTCTTTTTCTAAACTATAAATTGTGCGTCGTGTTTCGACTGCATTTTGAAAACTATCTAATGTTTTTGTGTTTTTATTAAATAAACCCATGGCTAAAACTCCTTATCCGATTTAAATTATATATTAAGTATAATAATTATATCTTAGTTTGTAAATAGGTTTTTACATAAAATTTCAAAGATATTAATATTATCTTTCAATAACTAACTTTTAATGAAATAATAGATGAATTCTAATATACTGAAATTGATATGAGAAAATTTAGGGAGGCGAATTAATGAAGCATCCTTTTTCACAAAAAATGGTCGTTTCAAGCTTTGTATTTGCACTTAGTACTGTGTTAGTTACAAAGCCGACATATGGTGCAATACAACAAAATAATGATTCACAATATAAAAGTGTAGATAATATAGAAAATAGAGATACAAATCAACGAGACAGTTTAATGAGAAATGTTAAATATCCGGAAACAAATAATAATGAAGAGGTTACAAACACGAGTGATAATAATAGTCAAAACACCTTAAACAGAGATAAGGGCACAACAACTTATCAAGATGTGACAGAACAACCAACGAATACAAACTCGACAGCTGACGATAGTAAATCGCAAGATGCGTTATTAACGCAAGATAATAATTCGAATCAAACAGATGCGATACCGCAAGAAGATAATACGACAAAACAATCAAATGATTCTGAGACAAATGATTCAAATTCAGATGATGGTACAGGAGAGACTTTGCCAGATTATAGTACGGATGATTCAGATAGTGGGGAACCTAATAATAACGGTGAGCCAAGTCATTCAGATAATAACAATGAGCCGAGTACTGAAAATCCAACCGATACAGATCGTATTGATAATTCAATTCCAAATTCTGATGATCAATCAAACTCTAATGTTCCAACTGATAACACTAATCCAAACCAGACAGATGGGACGAATAACGATACATCAAATAATTCAACGCCACAGGATGGCTCAGACAGTACCACGAATTCAGGAGATGCATCAGACGATTCAAAACCAAATACTACAGATAATTCAAAAGACTCAAATGGTGATGATTCAACAGGCAATTCAGATCAAACAGATGGTACAGGATCAGATGGCTCATCAACTGGTGATTCAACAGACAATTCAGGGCAAACGGATGGTACAGGATCAGATGATTCTAATAGTACGACGCAACCTGATAATTCAGATGATAATGCGTATCCTGATAACACTGGAGATGATGATAATTCTCAAGCAGATGGAGACAATTCATCAGAAAATCCAGATGACACAAATCAACCGAATAGTGATGTGAAACCACCACCTAGTCATACTGGAGATACTTCGGACGATTCAAAACCAAATGCTCCAGATAATTCACATGACTCAAATGGTGATGATTCAACAGACAATTCAGATCAAACAGATGGTACAGGATCAGATGGCTCATCAACTGGTGATTCAACAGACAATTCAGGGCAAACAGATGGTACAGGATCAGATGATTCTAATAGTACAACGCAACCTGATAATTCAGGTGATAATACGAATCCTGATAAAACTGGAGATGATGATTCTCAAACAGGTGATATGCAGCCACCAAGTAAACCTAATAATACGGATAAACCGCACCAACCAACATCACCGGATAAATCAGAGGATGATAGTACAGGACAGATGCCAAGTTCGAATGAACCAGACAATTCAGGGCATCAATCAGCCGAACAACCAACACATGATGATGATGCATCGACGATAACTCCAGATGATACCCATATGACTCAGAATACGCGTCCAGATAATACGACAGCTAGTAGTAATACAGGAAATCAATCGAGTCACCATTCGGTCAACACAGATACTACAACAGTAAATCACAACCAAGATAATCATGGTTCTGAACATCCAGTGAATACAGCTACACCACAATATAGTTCAGGTGAAAATAATGGTGTAACCTATGGCGAATTGTCAGCAAATAAGGAACAACAAGTTAATCATAATAATGGTGATACAAGAGTTGTGAATCGTTTTAAACAAATGTCTAGTGGATCGTTTAAATATAATCCATTTGTGTTAAATCAGGTTCGAGAATTAAACAACAAAGCCGCAAGTGTCACTGATAAAGAAATCTCTGCAGTTTTAAAAAAGCAGAGATTTGAAGATAATGCATATTTAAATTCATTGCAAAAAGGAACAAACTATTTTAAATTTGAATATTTTAATCCTCTAAAATCAAGTACGTATTATAAAAATTTAGATAAACAAGTATTAGCATTAATTACAGGGGATATTGGTTCAATGCCTGATTTGAAAAATCCTAAAACGAAAGCATCTTCAGGTAAGTATGAATATCATTCAAGTAGTGAAGAAGAGCTGACAGATACAAAAGAAAAGAATGAAAGTTCAGCGATTGATATCAAATTTGAAAGAACATTATTTGCATTAATAACTGCAATGATAGTTATATTCTTAGGAATGGTGATTGGTTACTTTGTTCATAGAAGAAAATAAACTATTCGCTACTTATGTAAATAAAATGAACCATTAAGATAGGATGTTAAAAAGAAAATTGTGAAGTCTTAAATAATTGCTAAAAAATAGAGCTAATCATAATAGATTAGCTCTATTTTTTTTTAGTCAATATCAACAAATGAAATGAATGATAAATGATGTTGTTTCTTGTAGTTGTTTTATTTTTTCAGGTCCAATAACAATTTGGATAATGACCACTAAACTATTTTGCATAATATGTACTAAAATAGGAACCCAAATGCGCTTTGTATATGCATATAATGCAGAAAAGATAAATCCCATACCAAAATAAATAATAAAGAATGAAGGATCGCCGTGAGCAGCACTAAAGATTATAGAACTAACGATTGCTGCTATAAGAAAGCTTACTACTTTATTTCCTTTGATTAAGTTATATATTTCCCCGAATATAACTTTTCTAAATACAAACTCTTCTAGAATGGGACCTACTGTTGATATTAAGATTATAAATAAAGGTATTTCTTGTGCGACTTTCATTAATCTTGCAGTATTAGGGCTTTTATTTGGTGCTCCAAATACGTACATATTTATTGCACCAGCAATAATTTGATATATCATTACTACAGCAAAACCAACAACTGCCCACAATATTACATATCTTTTCTTTTCCTTGGTTTGACGTTCAATGTAGGAAGGATTTTTTATAAAAAGATTAATAAGTATGATGAGTATTGCAGCTACAATAAAGCAAGCTACCTGAGAATATATACTAGCAAAAAGCAATTCTTTCCCAGAAAGATTGTCAAAAAGGCCTAACAATTGAAGTATGACTACGCCGAATTGTGCTAGTCCATAAATTAATAATGTCAAAATTGACGCCCATAATCGAGACATGCTGAACCTCCAATAATAAGTATAGTATTTATTCTATCGTAAATATCAGACATGTACAAAATTTACGATGAATAGTTTTAACTTGAATTATTGACCAAATTTGATTATTATAGAAAGTGTATTAGCACTCAAGTACATTAAGTGCTAACGATTTACTATTTTGAGGAGGAACAGTCAATGTTAAAGCCATTAGGTAGTCGAGTGATTATACAAAAAACAGAACAAGAACAAACAACGAAAAGCGGAATCGTATTAACAGATAGCGCTAAAGAAAAATCTAACGAAGGAACTGTTGTAGAAGTAGGTGCAGGACGTACTTTAGAAAATGGTACTCGAGTTGTTCCTGAAGTTAATAAAGGCGATAAAGTAGTGTTTCAACAATATGCTGGTACAGAAGTTAAACGTGGAGACGAAACATACTTAATCGTTAATGAAGATGACATTTTAGCAATTATTGAAGAATAAAGACCTTATATATATAAATTTTAACAATAAAAATTACAGCACGGGGGTAAGAAAATTATGGCGAAAGATTTGAAGTTTTCAGAAGATGCACGTCAAGCAATGCTACGAGGTGTAGATAAATTAGCCAACGCAGTCAAAGTAACAATTGGGCCAAAAGGTCGTAATGTTGTTTTAGATAAAGAATATACTTCACCACTTATTACTAATGATGGTGTAACAATCGCTAAAGAAATTGAACTAGAAGATCCATACGAAAATATGGGGGCGAAATTAGTACAAGAAGTAGCAAACAAAACCAATGAAATAGCTGGTGATGGTACAACAACTGCAACGGTTCTAGCGCAAGCGATGATTCAAGAAGGACTTAAAAACGTTACAAGTGGTGCTAACCCAGTTGGTTTACGTCAAGGAATTGATAAAGCTGTTGAAGTTGCAATAACGGCTTTACATGATATTTCTCAAAAAGTAGAAAATAAAAATGAAATCGCACAAGTTGGTTCAATTTCTGCAGCTGACGAAGAAATTGGTAAATATATTTCTGAAGCTATGGAAAAAGTAGGTAATGACGGAGTTATAACTATTGAAGAATCAAGTGGTTTCAATACAGAATTAGAAGTCGTTGAAGGTATGCAATTTGATAGAGGATATCAATCTCCATATATGGTTACTGATTCAGATAAAATGATTGCAGATCTTGAAAGACCGTACATTTTAATCACTGATAAGAAAATTTCATCATTCCAAGATATCTTGCCATTACTTGAGCAAGTAGTGCAAGCAAGCAGACCAATCTTAATTGTTGCAGATGACGTTGAAGGCGACGCATTAACAAATATCGTCTTAAACCGTATGCGCGGTACATTTACTGCTGTAGCAGTCAAAGCACCTGGCTTTGGTGACCGTCGTAAAGCAATGTTAGAAGATTTAGCAATCTTAACAGGTGCACAAGTGATTACAGACGACCTTGGGTTAGAGCTGAAAGATGCGACAATAGATATGTTAGGTACTGCTAATAAAGCAGAAATTACTAAAGATAACACTACTGTTGTAGATGGAAATGGAGACCAAAACAATATCGATGCACGTGTCAGTCAAATCAAAGCTCAAATTGAAGAAACAGATTCAGACTTTGATAGAGAAAAATTACAAGAGCGTCTTGCTAAATTAGCAGGTGGTGTAGCAGTAATCAAAGTTGGTGCAGCTAGTGAAACTGAATTAAAAGAACGTAAATTACGTATTGAAGATGCATTAAACTCAACAAGAGCTGCCGTCGAAGAAGGTATTGTTGCAGGTGGTGGAACTGCATTCATGAATATCTATGATAAAGTGGCGCAAATTGATGCTGAAGGTGATGTAGCTACTGGCGTTAACATCGTATTGAAAGCGTTAGAAGCACCTGTACGCCAAATTGCTGAAAATGCTGGTTTAGAAGGATCAGTTATTGTTGAAAGATTGAAAAATGCAGAAGTCAGTGTAGGATTTAATGCAGCTACAAATGAATGGGTTAACATGTTGGATGCAGGTATCGTTGATCCAACAAAAGTTTCACGTTCTTCATTACAACACGCAGCAAGTGTTGCGGCAATGTTCTTAACTACTGAAGCGGTAGTTGCTAATATTCCAGAAGAAAATAATGGCAATGATGCTCAAGCAGGTATGGGTGGCATGCCAGGTATGATGTAAAATAATCAATGAGTGTTGATATTACGCTAAACTGATTATTCAATGGTCATAATTTGGTCATAGAAATTTTAAAATATAAATGCCCGATAGGTTCAGCTGAACTTGTCGGGCATTAAAATTATTCCTTTGAGACGCTTTCCATGAGTATTCTAAACTTTTGGGAAGCGTCTTTGTTATATGGAATATAATGTAATTTGTATTGTATAAAAGTAAAGATCTACTATTAATTTCTTTTTAAGGTATTTAAGCAATAGTTGGATTAGTAGCGGAATATAAAAAATTTCAATAGATAATTTATAGTCGCTGACTCTTAGTCTTTGTTTACATAACTAAATTGGCAATAGAGCAAAGTAACCATCTATTTATAATTTAGAGATGGCCATTAATTATTTATTATACTTATTAAATATAAAATACCTGCTATTAAATACAGTAACGCAATGATTTTCGATCTTCTAATATATATAATAAACATGGTTATAAAGAAGGCGAAAAAATATAAATTTCCAAATTGATTATTAATATGTATATAATCAAACAGGATTAAAGCTCCCAAGGTTAGAAATACAATAGCAATAACAGTAAATATCATTTCATAAACATTTAGTTTATCGTCTTTTTTCATAAAATCACTCCTGCTAGAATAATTTTTAGCATAGATTGTTTTATATAAAGTGAATAACAGTGGTATTGTTGTACCAATTTAATATGTTTATGGTGATGTTAGGTTGTTAATTTATTGATTATAAGCATGAGTCATAATAGAAAGTGCTATCATTAATTAAATTTTTATGGATATCATTACTTTTTAAGTAATTTTATTTCTATTAGTAGTCTTATTACTTTGATGTTAATTTTACTTTTAGTAAACGTTTGGCATAATATTATCATCAAGATTTCTATAAATCTAGTGGGTACGATAAATGAGTTGAACGACACCGGAAGTAAAGGTGTTTGTTTCAATCAATGTTAAATTTAATCTATGCTTTAAATCATCGAATAGTGGCTTTCCTGATCCCAAGACAACAGGGTGTATTGAGAGTCTATATTCGTCAATCAAATTTAATTCAATAAATGTAGTGATTAGGCTTGAACCACCATATAACCATAGATTTTTTGTAGATTCTTGTTTTAATTGATTCACTGTTTTGGAAATATCTTCGCTGATAACGTGAACATTTTCCTCTGGATAGGTTTGCGATTTAGAAAATACATATTTTACTTTGCTGTGAATTATATTCCACATTTCCTTTTCATCTTCAGTTGCGTCATTCGTTGGCGTGAATTGTCCCCATAAAGCGTAACTCTTTCTTCCATATAATATTGTATCAATTTGATTTAGGAACGTTGTAAAGGACATCTCAGGATCCATGATGCACCAATCAACTTCACCATTTTCTCCTTCGATAAATCCGTCTAATGTAATAGCCAAATCTAAAATTACCTTGCTGGTCTCCGATTTCGAAGTCATGATCATGCCTCCTATTATACGAAAGATTGTCTATTGCTAAATACTATTGATTATATTTTGATATTATCATAAGCACAACTACACGTCACTTAGACATCGTTTTTAACTCTAAGTTACGTCATCATAACGTGTAGAATGAATTGTAATGTCTATGGCACCAATTTATAAAATGATTCACCTAACATGATTACACGATAAATACGTATAATAGAAAAAATAAATTTATAGAATTATAAGGAGAAATTGACTTAAATCAGAAGAATTATCATCAATAATATTGATTGAATTAATCAAAAATCATCATTTTTATTGATAGTAGTTTCGCCGTATAATATAAAGTATAATTCTGATTCGAAAAGAGGGCAAAGCATGTTAGATAGAACGCACAAGCAATTAGTATCAGGAATGATAGCCTTATTTATAGTTATGGCAATCAGTAGGTTTGCATTTACACCAATATTACCGATTATGCAATCAGCTACAGCGTTAAATAGTCAAACTTCAGGTTATTTAGCAACTTCCAATTATTTAGGTTATCTGATTGGCGCTATTATACCAATTTGGTTTGTTTTCAAATCAAAAGCAATCGATTTGAAAATATATTTACTAATTAATATTGCTAGTACAGTATTAATGGGAGTATCGAACCATTATGTTGTATGGTTGGTCTTACGTTTAATAGGCGGTATTACTAGTGGGACAGTGTTTGTATTGGCTTCTAATATTGTGTTAGATGCATTAAGACAAGCACATAAAGAAAGTATTTCTGGTCTATTGTATAGTGCTGTTGGAATGGGACTCTTTGTAAGTAGTATTTATATATTTTTCGCTACGGATTATGTATCATGGCAAACGTTATGGATTACATTAGGTATATTTTCAATGATTATAGCCATGTTTGTCTTTTTTACAATGAAAGATAATACACCTTTGAAAAAGGAGAGTGCACAAGATCATAATCATTTAACGACACAATCTATCAATGCTAAATTTAAAAGATATTTCTATATTGCATATTTCTGTGAGGGGGCAGGATATATTATAACAGGTACATTTTTAGTTGTTATTGTGAAATCTATACCGCAATTTGCAGACTTTGCTTCGCTCAGTTGGATGTTTGTTGGATTAGGTGCAATTCCTTCAACAGTACTTTGGTCAATGATTGCTGATAAGATCACTAGAGAGAAAGCAATATATTTAGCATTTACTTTGCAGATAATTGGTGTTTGTTTACCAATCTTTTCCCATAATATAGTTAGCATTATTATTAGTTCTATATTATTTGGCGGTACTTTCTTAGGTCTAACTACACTCTTTTTATCTCAAGGTCAAACTATGATGTATCGCTTTAATACTAAGACTAATTTTGTTGCCGCGTTAACCGTAATCTATAGTGTAGGACAAATGATTGCGCCTAGTATATCAGGTGTTTTGATAGGTGAATCTGGAAATTATAACTTAGCTTTAGGATTTGCAACGGTTATTTTATTGGTTGGTTTGATCAGTAGTGCTAAGAGTTATAGCGTGATGCGTTAAATTGGAGTGATATGAAAAATGCAAATTGAGGATTTAAAAACATTTAAAACGGTATGTGATATGAAAAGTTTTACCAAAGCTGCAGTTGAATTAAACTACGTACAGTCAAATGTAACTGCTAAGATTAAGCGTTTAGAAAAACATTACGATGCGCAACTACTTTATAGAGATAAGAAAGAAATTACACCTACAGCAAAAGGTCAGGTACTCTTAACTTATATTAATGACATACTTTCTCTTGTAGCAAAAGCAGAAGCAGATATTGTTAAAGTGAAACAATCCACATTAAAAATTGGTTCAATTGAAACGATTGCAGCAACAAGATTACCTGAAATATTGGAAACCTTTCGCAAAGCAGATAATAACACTAAATTAAATGTTACCACTGGTTCAACTAAACAGCTGATTGAGTATATTAAAGCTAGAAATCTAGACGGCGCATTTTTATCAGGAGAGGTTAATGAAAAAGAACTGATACAAGTCCCATTATACGTAGAAAAAATGATTGTTATTTCTCAAAAGGGTAGTGAGGACTTGTTACAGACTAACTTACCGCAATCAATTATTGTCTTTGAACAAGGTTGTTTTTATAGAAGTTACTTTGAACATTGGTTGGACTATAATCATATAGCTATTCAAAGTGTCATGACTTTAAATACTTTAGATGGTATTTTAGGTTGTGTGAAAGCTGGCATAGGCATTGCAATGTTACCATTGTCTGTTTTACATAACAGACCTGATATTGATGTTGATTTTTATGAAATAAATGAAATTTTTGAAGATGTACCTATTTCTTTTGTTTATCGTAAAGACAATATAGGTACACCTGCCTTTTTACAATTATTAGCTATATTACAGAAATAATTATTGAATAAGGTTAATACTTTGTCTAACTCCATCGTAATATTAAAGCATATGTTAGTGTTAATAAGTTGATTTAATTTCTAATAAGGAATGAATTTGATATGCTACTTATTAGCTATTGATATTTTATAAATATTCTAGTATTTATTGTGCACTGAATAAACATTTGATATTAGGGTAGAGTTGAAAATAGTTTCGCTACAAAGGTGTAATGCTTTGTATGATTTTCAACTTGTTTACGAAAGGGAGAATAATTATGACAAAGAAAACAGTTTATGAGGTTATTGATACTGGAATTAATTATCTATTGTCTGGATATGAAAAATGGGATAACGATCAAGTTTTAGATGACAAATTTGAGCTGTTTCCAAATACAATTCATTGGCAATACGGACATGTATTAACGATATTTGAATCTGGCTTATCTCTATGTGAACAAAACGAAGTAGATGTGGTTAAATATAATGAATTATTCGGATATGGTAGTTCTCCAACAGAATGGGGAGATAAAGAAATACCATCAATTGATGAAATTTTTAATTATTTAAAAACTGTACCTGATAGAGCGAGAAATTTAACGG
Organism: Staphylococcus sp. 231237_7MaSpsaltlick; assembly: GCF_043107035.1. Taxonomy (NCBI): domain Bacteria; kingdom Bacillati; phylum Bacillota; class Bacilli; order Caryophanales; family Staphylococcaceae; genus Staphylococcus; species Staphylococcus sp. 231237_7MaSpsaltlick. The sequence continues at coordinate 74,465 of NZ_JBICNX010000014.1, read as the reverse complement.
ATCAACAATTAGAACAGGAATTGACTGAAACAATTGCAGGTTGTAATACATTAGATGAGTTGCTTGTATTAAATGCGATACACATTCCATTACATGCCGGTAAAATTGAAGAAATGTCACGAGTATTAAAACAACAACAATAAATAAAAGGAACAAACACTAATTTAACGTTTCACTAATAAAAGTGACGTTGTAGTTTAGTGCTTGTTCCTTTTTAGTTTAATTAATTTTGTAATTCTGCAATTGCTTTTGCGATAGAATCAAATACATGCGGTATGTCTTCTTTTTCTACACAACTAAATGCAATTCTGATATCTGTCTTATTTAAAGCGATAATACCGATTGAATAATTTTCAATTAAATGTGTGCGTAGTGTCTCAGGATCTACACCTTTGACTTGTACAGCCATGAAGTAACCTGAATTAAATTCATATGGTTGCCAGTATGGTTTATATTTTTCATCATAAACGACATCTTTAGTGACTTCATAGCGTGCTTGTAACGTATCGATATTGTGTTGAATTTCTTGGTCGAACGTTTCATTATGTTCTAACACGTATTTCACTGCACTTTGAGAAGGCATAGGACCACTAGAAATATTACTTCTAATCATACCTTTAACCTTTGCTTCTAATACAGCTTTTGCTGTTTCATCATTTACACCAAATGTAATGAAACCAACTCTTAAGCCCCAAGCAAAAAATTCTTTAGTTGCACCGTCTAGACGTATAGGAAGTAGATTTTTTAACTGTAAGTTTGTTAATGCAGTAAATAAAGATTGAGTATAGACATCTTCATAGAATAATCCGTAATATGCATCATCAACAAGAGAGATGACATTAGTACCTCGTTCTGCTAAGTCTTTGATAGCTGTCACGATTTGATTAACTTGATCTTTAGTAGGTGTGTAACCTGTTGGGTTGTTTGGATAATTTAATATAAGTACTACTTTATCTTTATTATAATTCGCTAAAGTATTCACTAAAGCATCAGTAGTGTAATTACCATTTTCATCAAAAATATCATATGTTTCGAAAACAGCACTATGTCTTGTACTATAAACAAGTTTATAGTTACCCCAGTTATGTGTAGGCAATAATATTGTATCACCACTGTTTACAAACATATCGCCCACTAATGATAAACCATGAGTCAATGCATTTGTGATAATAGGTCTAGTCATATCCGTTTTATTTAAATCTGGATTTTCTTTCAACATTTTTTCTTGCCATAAATCACGTAAGGGTTCGATACCTTGAGGAGGTGAGTAAGGGAATATTTCATCAGGTTCTAATTCGCCAAAAACGTTATTTAAAGTGTCTGCGTACATCTTTTTATTGCTATAAGTTGCCATACCAATTGTGGCATTATATTTTGTAGCTTTGGCTTCAGCAGATTGAGATAAAATACCTTTCGGATAATACATTAATTTACCTAAATCTGAAAGCATATCTGCAATTTCTGGATTTGATTTAGACAATTGTTCATTTAAATCTAAAGCTAATGGATTCATGGATGGTCTACCTCTCTTTACATATTGTTACTTCCTATATTATCTTGAAATCATTTAAAATTAAAGTCCTGACCACATTTTAAATAAAATTTATAAAAAAACTGACACCTTTATCGAACATATGTTCTATTTGTGTTAAAATAAGAACAGGCCATCAAATTCCACATGGCACTTTTTACTGTGGGAGGTGTAGTATGATATCGTGGTGGCAAGAAATTATAGGAACGCTAATAACGGGTTGCTTACTTGTTATTTTCCGTGTTTGGTTAGAAAATAATTGGAAAGACAAATAGGTGGCCCTACACAAAAAACCCCAAGTCTGCGACACCAGACTTGGGGTTGTGTAGTATAATTCGTGGATACATTTACAATTTTATCATCAATGGTATAACTCTGCAAACATTATATTTTATTGTATATAATAGAATTAGAACTGTTCATATACTAATAAATTTAATAGTATATTTAGAAAATTAAATTATTGTTTGCTATAATTACGATGTTCGGGGTGATTAGGTGAGACATTTAACTAAAGTTTTTGTGTGCTTAGCAATCATTTCATTTATTGTAGGATATTATTTACAGGCGAATGGTAATGAATCATCTGGTATTAAATTATTAATAGCTGCAATAATGTTTATGATTTGCGCGTTTATTAATCGAAATAATAATAGAAAAGAACGAAATAAACACCACAAAAAATAATTTATAAGTAATTTTAAGGCTTAACTGTGTATATGCTGTATACTCAATTAAGCCTTTTTCCATCTATTAATCTCATATTTAATAGAAAGATGTTTACAACTAATGATATATTGTGTATATTGTATATATACAGTGATAAGGGAGGACGTTAATGAAAATACTTTTAAAAAATAATAGTGAGAGCCCTATATATGAGCAAATTAAACAGCAAATTAAAGAAAATATTTTAAAAGGCTACGTTGATCCCGGCGAACACTTACCTTCAATGCGTGAATTAGCACAAGATTTAAGTGTTAGTGTAATTACCACCAAACGTGCTTACGAAGATCTCGAGAAAGATGGATTCGTCTTCACTATTAGAGGGAAAGGCACCTTTGTAAAGGAACAAGATAGTTCGATATTGAAGGAAAAACAATTTATTGTGATTGAATCCTTAGCCAAGTCAATTAGCAAAGAAGCTAAAACGATTGGTATGTCTCTCTCTGAATTGCAAGATATCCTAGCAATGATTTATGAGGAGGACGAGGAATGAATGCAATAGAAGTTAATGCCGTTAATTACGAATATGGTGGCTTTGCATTAAAAGATATTAACTTTCAAGTTCCAAAAGGGTATGTAACAGGCTTTATCGGCTCCAATGGTGTTGGGAAGACGACCATGATTAGAATGATAATGGATTTAATTGAGCCAAGTAGTGGAGAAATCTTTGTGTTTGATAAGTCAATGCGCAAACATGCTGTGGCGTTGAAAAATAAAATTGGTTTCGTTTACTCGGATTTATATTTAAATGAAAAATGGACTATTAATAAGGTTGAGTCGGTTGTAGCTCCTTTTTATGACGATTGGAATCATGAGTTATTTAACAGCTACTTAAGAAAATTCAATTTAGCATATAACAGTAAGATTAAGACTTTATCGACTGGAATGAAGATGAAATTATCAATTGCGATTGCCTTCAGTCATCAAGCTGAGTTATTCATTTTAGATGAGCCAACCTCTGGATTGGATCCAATCGTACGCAACGAAGTCCTAGATATAATACAGCAAGAATTGATTAATGAGGAAAAAACAGTCTTTTTATCGACACATATTATTTCAGATTTAGAGAAAATTGCAGATTACTTAATTTACTTTAAAGAAGGTAAAGTTGTATTGAATGATTATTTAGATCAAATTATGAATCAATATCAAGTTGTTAAAGGTGATTCTGAACACCTAGACGATGAGTTGTTTGGATTGATGCATTACTATGAAAAAAACAAAACAGGATATGTCGCCTTAACTGACCAAGCCAATGTCTTCAAAGAAATATTTGGTAATAAAGTTGCAATTACCAAGCCGACGATAGAAGAATTAATGGTTTACTTGGAAAAAGGTGACAGTACAACATTGGAACATGAAAGTGAGAATAAATGAAGGAGACGTTAGATGAAAAATTTAATTATTAGAAACTTTAAATTACGTAAAAAAACCATTGTGTTGTATAGTCTCTTGCTCATTTTTGCACCAATTCAATTACTGATTAACAATGATTTGTTGATCATTAGAATACTTTCATCTATTGTTGCAATGATTATTCTTTTTGTTTCATTGTTAGATTCTGGTCATGCCTTTCGCTTTCACAGTAGATTGGGTCACAAACAATCACTAGACTTCTTTGGTAGTTTACCAGTGTCTAAGAAAGCATTATTGGATTCAACATATATTACTATTTTATTATTTACTTTAATCGGTGCAGGTATTTTATCTTTATATAATATTCCTAGCTCAACAGTTTCTAAGACGGGAATTTCGTATAGTATCACCTTGCCATTTTCTTATATAGCGATTAATTTATTCGCTGTACCAATCGCATTTAAGAGAAATTTAGAACAAAAATCCGAGAATATTTCATACTTAGTTTACTTACTGATAATGATTTTATTTATACCATTTTTAATGATTCTCATTGCTGTAGGCATACAATCTTTGATAGGGCATCAACCTATATTTTTGAATTACTTAGAATTGCTCTATAAATATGGTTTTTTAATTATTAGCATTATTTTCTTTATTAGTAACTACTTTATACAATACAAAAAAATAAGTAACCAACAAAAGGAGGCAAATTAATGCAATTACACGATATAACTAAGACCTATGGTTCTAATAATGTACTGGATCATATAGATTTTGATTTTGGCCATAGCCAAATTGTAGGTTTAATTGGTAAAAATGGTGTCGGAAAAACGACTTTAATGAAAGTAATGAATGGAAATATTATTAATTATAAAGGTGAAGTAAAATTAGGAAATAAAGAAAATATCGGTTATCTAATTGAACATCCTAAATTATATGATAATAAATCAGGACTATATAATTTGAAATTATTTGCACATGTCTTAGGAAAAGGTTTTGACAAAAAATATACAGATTATATTATCGATGCATTTGGTATGAGACCGTATATTAAGAAAAAAGTTAAAAAATATTCAATGGGGATGAAACAAAAATTAGCAATAGCAGTTTCATTAATGAACAAACCCAAATATCTTATTTTAGATGAACCTACTAATGGCATGGATCCAGATGGTTCTATAGATGTATTGAAAACAATTCAATCATTAGTAAAAGAATTGGAAATGAAAATATTAATTTCTAGCCATAAATTAGAAGATATTGAGTTGATTTGTGACAGAGCAGTATTTTTAAGAGATGGTAATTTCGTGCAAGATGTAGATATGAAATCAGGTGCACCTACTGATTCTACAGTGGTTATTGTTGCAACAGACGAATTTGATAAAACATTAGCACATTTAAACGAACACCATGAAGTTATTCAATCACTAAAAGAAAATAATGAAATAATATTGAAAGCTCAAAAGAACTACAAATCACTATTAAAAGGATTAGCTGAAATCGGCATTTATCCAGAATTTATTGAAACGCGTAAGAGTTCTTTACGTGATACTTACTTTAATATTAATCAGAAAGGCGGGAAATAATGAATAGTTTACAATTAGTAAAATATGATATGTATAGTATTTTCAAAAGTCCTTTGACTTATTTAGCATTACTGCTAACTATTATTCCATTAATAGGGTTTACTGTATTGTTTGTTCAACAGTCAGATCAAATGAATGGTAATACATTACTATCGGCAGGTAGTTGGTTCTTCTCATTAATGGGTTTACTGTTTGTTATTAAAACAATCACAAGAGATATCTCACAAGGTACGATTCAATTATATATGAATAAGAAATCAAGTCGTGCTGGCTATGTTATCGCCAAAGTGATTTCTATACTGTTGATTTCAATTATGATAACTGCCGCTCTGGTTGTATTTGTCTTAATTGTACAAGGTATTGTAGATGGTAAAAATGTAAAAACAGATAAATTCTTTGAACTCTTATGGTTTTTCTTTATTTTCCATTTATTCTATGGATTATTGCTTTATTTATTCTCATTAATCGTTCCTAAAACAGCATTAATCTTTACATTAGGAATCTTTTTAGTATTAATTGTTCCTTTTGCTGAACCATTCTTACCAATGATTCCTAAAATTGGGGACGACATTAAAGATTCATTAAAATATGTACCATTTAGCTATTTAACGTCTAAAACAACATCAGGTGATTATACATTTACGCATTGGCAATGGTTCATTTCATCAGCATCTATAGTTGTGTTATTTATCGTCAATTTATTTTATGCAACTAGAAAAGATATATAAGATTTAACCGAATTTCACAATAAAAAGAGACGTATGAATCAACGGTTAGAAAACCTATTCATACGTCTCTTTTTTATATTGTGATAAGTTTGTCTAAAATTGAATCATAAACATGTTTCCACATTTGAGAATCTGTCTTATAACGGTTACTAATAATTACATGTGTTTCTGCAGATTTATCTTCATATGTAGGATCATCTTTAGCTGGTAACTTTGCACGCGTTTCGTCTACAAAATGCTGTACTTGCTTAGCACGTGGACCCCACACTGAAACTTGTTCAAAATTATCATTTAAAAAGACAAAAATTGGAATAGACCTAGCAGTTCCATTTGTTAGATATTGATCTATTAAATCAGTATTTTCATCACGATGGAAGACACGAACTTCCAAGTTTAATGCTTCACTGATATGTTTTAAAATTGGAATGTTCATCATAGCATCGCCACACCAATCTTCTGAAATTACTAAGACTTTGCTGTAGTTTGATGTTTTGAGTTGATCTAGTCTTTGATCATTATTTGGTAAAGAGAATGAATGATATATTGACTCTAAATTCTCTTTGTTTTCTGTCATTGCTGCAATATACTGATCAAGTGGTTGACTGTTGTTGAAATACGTTTCTAAACTTGTCATAGTACTTCCCCCTTTAGTTTATTAGGTATTATTATATCAATAAATATAAATGAAAGAAAATTTTTAATACTTATAAAAGTAATATGTTTTAAAAAGTATAGTTTATGGATGAAAGTATGAAATTCCTATGCTATATTAATTAAGTGATATGGAATGTGGTGACAAAATGAAGTTATTAAAAAATGTTAAATGGATAATTACAGTTGTTTTCATACTTATTACTATTGGCACCGTAGTGATATTCGTCAATCATAATAGGTTACATGCTAATACTAATTTGAGTAACTTTAAAATTGATAAATTTAAGATTGGTTCAAAAATGAATAAGCATAAATTTGAGTTAGATGATGATGTTTTATTAAAGAAGGTTTATGTTTATTCAATGGTTGATCATCCTGAATTTATAGTATTAGTAAATAAGCGTAGTAATCAAATTGTTGGGATGTCGTTATTAAATGACAATAGTCTACAGACAAATTATGGTTGGAAAATCGGTGACGATATTTCAAAAGTGAAGGCGAGTTTAAACGCAAATTATAGAGAGAAATCACTACATAATGGATTTAAGTCTTTGATTTTTATTGATAAAAAACATAAAATAAAGTTGTTTGTTGTACATAAGAATAATAAAATAAAAAAGATTGAAATTCATAATAAATAACAATTTAAAATGACATTGCCAACAGGTGTGTCATTTTTCTATTTGAACATATAAAGTGGATTGAATTCTATACTTGAATGGCGGTAGATATTTTGGATAAAATCACTTTTTTAAATGAATTAGAACAAGAGTTAGATAATTTACCAAGAAGTGAAAGAGATAAAGTAATGTATGAATATGAGGATTACTTTTTCGAGCAAGAAAGTGAAGGTAGAAATGAGTACCAAATTATTGGTGCATTAGAATCACCAAAGAAAATTGGTAAAGAGATTATGGCTAAGAGTGCTATAGCCTCAGCTGAATATAAACCTAATGTAAGAACCATTGTTCGTGCGATTATGGCATCATTGGGCATGGGTATCTTGTCTGTAGTGATTATCTTGATTCCAATGATATTTGTAGGTTTCTTTATGGTTATCTTATTATTATGTTCTCTATTCTTTACACTTAGTCCAGTGTTACTGATTATCAATGGTATATTTAATCATAATATCAGCTTTGCAGTTAGCAATTATTTGTTTGCAATATCATATACTGGCTTAGGCATTGTACTTTTCGTTGCTATTGCTAAATTAGCTCAATTTGTATATCGTTTAATTTTGAAGTATTTACGTTGGAATATCAAAACGATTAGAGGGAGTGCAGTTGAATGAAGAAGTTATTCATAAGTGGATTAATCTTATTTATAGTATGCTTCCTCTTAGGCTGCTTGACTTGGTTTGGATTTGAGCAACAAAATAATAAACTTAATTCTGTAAATAAAACCTTTGATTCTAAAAAGATAAATAGTCTTAAGTTAGATAGTCAAAATAGTTCGATCAACATCAAACAAGGTAAACAATTTGCAGTTAAATATAGTGGTAAGAAAAAGTTGAACATCGATGACTCTAATCAAGAATTAAGCATTCAAGAAAATAGTAATAGTGAAGATCATTATGGTTTGAATTTCAACCCATTTAGACGAGTAAATGACCGGATGACAATAATAGTTCCAGATAAACAATTAGATAAGTTAACACTATCATGCGAAACAAATGCGACTACTATAAATAATGTGGATATTAAATCAGCAAAAATTTTATTTAATGACACTGGCGGTGCGCGTATTACAGTAAAAAATTCGACGATAAATGATATGTTTTATAGAGGGACTAATTCTCCAATTCATTTAACTAAAAGTGATATAAAGCATGCAAATATTAAATCGAAAAATGAAAGCATCATAGTTAATGATTCCCTAATTGAATCTTCAGTGTTGCTTGCGAACAAAGGGAATATTGAGTTGAATAAAATGGATGTAAAATCTGATTTTAAAGCCTCTACACAACACGGTAATATACACATGAGATATAACAAAGAACCGAACAATACGTTGTTAAAGTTAAATCCCGAAAATGGCAATGCGCATGTAAACAATAAAATGTTTATCGATGGTAAAGTTGGAGATGGACAAAATGTCTTGGAATTTTATACCAATCATGGTGATATTCATATAGATTAATAGAGCGTAAATGAAAGAACCGAGTTTAACATTTTGTGTTATTGTCGGTTCTTTTTATAATTTATTCAGTGGCAAATGTTAAATCAGTATCAATATTTCCAGTGATTTGTGTTTCATTTAATGATGATCCAGTCAGCCATTTTGAAAAGTCGACCTTAAGTGGGGATTGATTTTCACCTAAAGCAATATAAGCTGTTAGTGACTGGGGCTCATACATACTTGTGTGTATCGTCCCTGACCAACTTTTAAATAATTTACTATAAATTTCAAATTTTGGATCATTGAACATCTGGAATGCGTCCATTTTATCAAGATGTTGTGGTGTTTTTTTTAACAATCTCGACAGTCGCTCCTTCGATTCTTTGGTGTAATTTCTATTCTCATGTGTTAATAATTTAAAATGATTGGTACATGTTCGATCATAGCGAACCTCGATGGAACGTGGTGAAACTTCAATGATTGCATGATTTAAATGCTTATCCATAACAATATAACTGAAAGAACTTCGGTGAGGTATTTCTTTTAGTAATTTTATTGCTTCGGGAACATCTTTACAGTATTGAAGTATTAATCTACCAATCATATAGCATACAAATCCGTTTCCTGGATGCTTTCTATGCATGAAATTATAACCCATAGCTAGGCCAGCTTCATTCATGCCATCCATTCTACCTGTTACTCTAGATGTAGGGGCAACATGTGCTAGTCCACCATCATTTGGTTGGAACAATAAATAACGTCCGTCATATGTAGCAGGGTGGTAATCATAATTTCTAACCATATAATCATTGCCTAGAAACACTGTGCAGCCACTATTCTTAAGTGGTGTGAAGCGGTAATGAGCAAAATTTAATATCATTTGGCTAGTTGGGATATTTAATACTTCTTGCATGCCATTAATCTCTTCCCATATTTGTGGTGCATAGACTTGAAATATATCATATGTTTCCTTTATATGTATGTCAAAACGTGGAACACGCTTTTTCCATTCTTTTTCTCTATTTTTCAATAGTGGGGTTTGTTGCATCCATTTAGCAGTCTCTATACCTAAATCAAAGTGAGAACCGCGATGCGTGAAAATATCTGATTTTACATTTTGCATAAACAAAACTCCTAATTTATTATATATTAACTTACAGAACTGTAATTCTTTTGTAACTTCATATTAATTGTATTATGTAAGTAGAATAGTTATTATAATAATAACATCAGCGAATAACTAATAAAATTAGTTTAATGAGGTGATTATAATGTCAAACTACTATGATTCATTTAAAGACGCCGTATCAACTTGGTGGAATAATTAAATTTACTATATTAAAGGCTAATACAATTGCTATTAGTCTTTTTTATTTTGATATTCTATATACATTGTGCTTATATAGTTGTGAGAAATTTATGAGACATTTAATGGAAGCATGGATGCATTTATACATCAATAACATAAAATTACTTTAGAATTTTGTAGAATAAAAGCTATAAAAGTGGGTATATATTTATTGATGCTTTTAATTGTGCTATCATTAGGTATAGACATTGTTAATAAATTATTGAGGTGAACAGAATAATGTGGAATTTTATTAAAGGTTTATTTAAATTTGTTTTCGGTACAATCTTTACCGTTTCATTAATCGCTGGCGTTGGTGCTGTAGCATTCGCCTATATCTTCAAAAAAGATTTTGAAGAAATCGAAAGTAAAACTAAAGAAATCGTTTCAGATATCGAAACAAATAATTAATTTATTGATAGAACACGTTAAGTGTTCTATTTTTTTTTTTTGCGAATTTGAAAATTGCGAAAAAGGGGAGGAAATAGTAGTTATCTTAGCAGTTAATTACTGCCAAGATAACCTATTCAATTGATGTATGACCATCAGTGGTGAGTATCTTGGTGATGTCTAATAAAGATAATGTCATCGTGCGTGTTGAATTTGTAATCTCACCCTCCAAGTTCATTTGTAATAAATTGATACGCTTGATTCGTAGCTCAACAGTTTCTAACCAACCATCTTGGAAGTATTCTATTGAGACAGGAATGTCTCTATGTAATGCTTGATGTAGTTGGCTGTTCAATTCGTTTAATTGATCATCTGATAACAAGGGACGGTCGATTTTATTTTGATCTATAATATATTGTTGAATCGACTCGAATTGTTCTGGCAATGTGGCAAACGGCGCCCATTTTACCATGCCTCGTCCTTGGGGAATATTTGGATTGAGAAACTCTCTAGGAATCTTTCTATAATCCGTTTCATCTTGGTATTCTTTAGGAATCATAAAATCACCTCACCACAATAATAGAACATATGTTCGTTTTTGGCAAGTGATATTTTAACTGAAGAAACGTTCTGAAAATGTCAATAACATAGTATTTATAAAGAATATATTTTCAATTGATTGTTTATTATGTAGATATTTATTAGAATAAAGATATATGAAAATGGAGGGGTTTACATGAGGACGATTGGTTACATAGGCACATATACTAAAAAAGAAGGTAAAGGTATATATCGCTTTGAATTAGATGAACAAACAGGAAAAGTCACAGAAGTAGACACTGGATTTGAATTAGAAGCATCTACTTACGTGAATCAACATAATAAGTTCTTATATGCTATTAATCGTGAAGGTGAAAATTGTGGCATAGCTAGTTTAGAGATTTTAGAAAATGGGGAACTAAAATTAATTAATAAATGTTTAGCATCGACAGAGGGAACTGGTTGTTATGTAGATATTTCACCAGATGGAAAGTATATCTTTGAATCCGTATATGGTGCAGGCTTAGCTAGAATATATGAGGCGAATCCTGAAACAGGTGAAATCATACGCTTAATACAAGAGTTAGCTCATGATTATCCTACTGGTCCAGACGAACGACAAGAAAGCTCGCATGTACATTTTCTAAAGACAACGCCTGATGAAAAATATGTTGTGGCGGCAGACTTAGGAACAGATAAAGTCGTGACTTATGAATATGGAGATGAAGGTCTAAAAGTATATGCTGTTAGTGATTTTGAGCCAGGTGATGGTCCAAGACATATCGCATTCCATGAAGATGGTAAGCATGCATATATAGTACATGAAATTTCTAATATGGTAAGCACTGTTGCATATAACGATGGTAAATTTACTGAAATAGAGCGTCACTCAACAATACCTGCTACATTCGAAGGCGAAACTAAACTTGCAGGTATTCGATTATCGAATGACCAAAAATTTATTTATATTAGTAATAGAGGTCATGATAGTATTGCCATCTTTAAAATAGGAGAAAAAGGTTCTTCAATTTCATTTGTAGATATTGTGTCAAGTGGCGGAGAATTCCCACGAGATTTTAATATTACAAATTCAGATGAATACCTAGTTTGTGCACATCAAGAAGGTGATTACGCATTAGCTGTGTTTAAGCGTAATAAAGTGACGGGAGAATTAACTCAAGTCGATCATCAACAACAAGCGCCTGAAGGTGTATGTGTACAATTTTTACAGTAATAGTCAAACGTGTTTGATATAAAAATTCTGAAAAAGTCAGTAAATGAAATAGTACGTATCCTTTAAGGTTTCATTTTTTAAAATGCTACCTTGAAGAACACGTATCAGAAAATTCATTTACTGACTTTTTATTTTGATGATTTCTCGTATCGTAATTGTTCGATGATTTAAGTATTGCATTGAGATATGGCATAGACTCGCGCCATGCTATCTTAGATGTCTTTATAAAAAGGGTATCAATGTAAAAAAATAAGGCACATCGTCCCATTTAATAAATAATTACTAAATGAACGAAGTACCTTATATTATGAAATAACAATGCGCAACTAATATATGATTGGATATTGATATATTTAGAACTTGTTAATTATTAAAAAACGTTTTTATATATTTGAATTTTCCTTTATATGGTGGGAAGAATAAGCTTGATTCTAATCTTGTTGATTTGAAAATATAAGATTTATCATGACTAAAGGTATTGAAACTATATTTGCCGTGATATTGACCAATGCCTGAAGCGCCAACTCCGCCAAATGGTAAATTAGGATTGGCAAGTTGCATCACAGTATCATTGATAGCACCACCACCGAAAGAAATTTCCTTTAATACACGTTCAGTAGCATTTTCATCTTCGCTAAATAAATACAAACTTAATGGCTTAGGTTTAGAACGGATTAATGAAACGGCTTCGTCAAAATCATCATAAGTGATAATAGGAAGTAGTGGGCCGAAAATTTCATCCTCCATAATTTTGGAATCAAAGGTAATGCCTTCTAAAAGTGTCGGTGACACATAACATTCATCCGCGTCTGTTTGACCACCAAAGATAATATCTTGCTGATGAATGGTAAGTAAGTCATGCAAACGATTGAAGTGCTTCGAATTAACAATTCGCCCAAAGTCAGGACTTTGTTGTATTGATTTGCCGTAGAATTCAGTGATCGTTTGTTTAAGTGCAGTGATAAGCGCATCTTGAACTTTACGATGAACTAAAATATAATCTGGTGCGACACACGTTTGTCCAGCATTAGCAAATTTACCAAAGCAAATACGTTCACTGGCAACTTTAATATTTGCTGTCTCGTCTACAATAACAGGTGATTTACCACCTAATTCTAACGTGACAGGTGTTAAATGTGAACTTGCTGCCTGATAGACTATACGGCCAACCTTTTCGCTACCAGTAAAGAAGATATAATCAAAAGGCAATTCAAGTAGTTGTTGTGTGACTTCGCTGTTGCCTTGACAAATACTTACGTATTCAGCATCGAAGACTTCTTCAATAATACTTTGAATGACTGTTGAAACAGTTGGTGTATATTCAGAAGGTTTCAATATGACAGTATTCCCAGCAGCAATTGCCCCGATTAAAGGTTCGATTAATAGTTGAAAAGGATAGTTAAACGGACCAATGATTAATACTGTTCCATAAGGCTCTTTCATAATATAACTTTTGGTTGGAAACATAAAGATAGGGGTGTTGACTTGCTTTGGTTTCGCCCAATTTTTAAGTTCTTTACGTGCAGTTTTAATATTTTTTAAAGTGAAACCAATTTCTGAGGCATAAGTCTCTACTTTGTTTTTTCCTAAATCTTTCTGAAAAGCGTCGAGTAATTCATCTTCATGATTACGTATACTTTTACTTAACAGCTTGAGCTGCTTTCTTCTAAATTTAATATCTTTGGTTTCGTGAGTATCAAAATATTTTTTACTATTATGGAAAGTCTGTTCTATCACATTCAAATGGAATCCTCCTAATCTGACAAGTACTAGATAAGTATACTTGGATAAAAAACTGGAACATATTTAAATATGTTCCAGGATTACTATATTGATAACATAACAACAATAATTGCTAATTTATAATTAATATAACGTATTAAACTATTTAGTTAAAGTTTCTGTAATTTGAGGCACAACTTGTTTCTTACGAGATACAACACCTGGTAAGAATGCAGTACCATTTTCAAGTTTAACATCAAATGCAACGCCAACTTGGTCTTTTTCAGCACCAACAACAAGGATTTTTGAATCACTGTTAATAATATCAGTGATGACAAGTACAAATAAATCATATTTTTCATTTGCGCTTGCTTCTAACATAGCTTTTTCTAATTCATCTTGACGTTCGAACACTTCATCTATATCTACAGTGTTAACTTGAGCGATGCGTGTAGTATAGTCACCCATGTTGAATGATTTTGCATCTGCAGTTAATAAGTCTGTTGCAGATTTATCTGAAGTTGAAGCACCAGCTTTAAGCATTTCTAGACCATAAGATTCTAAATCTACGTCAGCAATCGCTTTTAATGCTTCTGCAGCATTAACATCTTCTTCAGTACATGTAGGTGATTTAAATAGTAAACTGTCAGAAATAATAGCTGAAACCATTAATCCTGCAATATGTGGTTTGATTTCAAAACCACGCTCTTGATACATTTTATATAAAATCGTAGCAGTACAGCCTACAGGTTCAGCACGGTAATACAATGGTGCTGCTGTTTCAAAGTTAGCGATTCTGTGATGATCTACAACATGCTTCACTTGTGCATCTGCAATTGAATCTGCACTTTGTTGGAATTCGTTGTGATCGACTAAGATAACTTCTTGATCAGCTAAATTATCATTTAATAATTCAGGTGCGTCTACTTTAAAGTGATCTAAAGCATATTGCGTTTCAGCATTAACGTCACCTAAACGATAAGGTGTAGCTTCAGTATTGCCAGTTTGTTGTTCAAAGTCTGCCATAATAATTGCTGATGAAATTGCATCAGTGTCTGGGTTTTTATGACCGAAAATATATGTTTTTGCCATGTTTAAATTCTCCTTATTTTTATATTTAATTTTATTTTATCATGATTAATAGTCGTTATTCTACTACTGCACCCAAGGAATTTTTAAAATGTGTTAACGCCCATTCATGTCCGGTTGGATTAAATGAGGCCACACCTTTATGTGAGATAAATAATTCGTAGCCTAAATTATAAGCGGAAATTGCAGTATGTAGGACGCAAATATCAGTACATACACCTACAATTTCAAGTTGTGTAACGCCTCGTTCTCTCAACATAATGTCTAATGGTGTTCCGAAAAATGAATCGTAACGTGTTTTATCTAAAAAATGTACGTGTTCATTAAACAGAATATTTTGATAAATATCATTAACCTTACCGTACAATTCTCTTCCAATCGTACCTAAAATATTATGTGGTGGAAAAAGTTTACTCTCAGGATGGTAATGATTATCTTCGTAATGTAAATCCATCATAAAGAAGATTTGTTGCTTTTTATTATTGTAAGCTTCAATTCTTTCAACGATATAGTTTTCTATTTGTTGACCGGCCTCCCCACAGGTCAATTTGCCATTATCTGCAACAAAATCATTTGAGTAATCAACGATAATCAGTGCACTATTTTTCATGAACCTTTTTCACTCCCTAATTATAAAGTTAATAGTCATTATATACTAACTCGTAAAAACATCAAAGGTGTATATATAGGGTTTAAATTAAATAGAATTTGTTTAATATATAGTAGTTAGGATAGAAAGGAAGTTTTCAATGATAATCAACGCGGCAAATTTTGGATTGAAAGGAAAGCGTAAATGGGCTGATACTAAAGCATTACAACATGCATTAGATATTGCAAAAACACAGGAGAAGGTCACGATACAAATACCAAAAGGTGAATATCATATACGTAGATCTTTGAAAATATATGAAGGTACAACATTGTTACTTGATGATGAAACGGTCTTGAAGCGAATAGGAAAAGATGCACTGTTAAAAAATGGTCGTAAGTTGAAACGTTATTACGGTTATAACGGAAATAGTCATATTCATATTGCGGGTGGTACATTTGATATGAATGGTTACGAATATCCATATAATAATACAGCAATGAGTATTGGACATGCGCAAGATATCCAAATTGTAGGCGTTACCTTTAAAGATATTGTCGGTGGTCATGCAATAGATGCATGTGGCATAAATGGATTATATATGAGTCAGTGTCAATTTCTTGGATTTAATGATGATAATGGAGAACGAAGTTTTTCTGAGGCAATCCAAATTGATTTACAAGTTAAAGGCGCATTTCCAAAATTTGGTGCGACAGATGGAACAGTTACTAAAAATGTAATTATTGAGCATTGTTACTTTGGTGCTTCTACCACACCTACAATGAAAGCATGGAATAGAGCTATCGGCTCGCATGCCAGTCGATTTAATCAATTCTATCAGAATATTCATATACGATATAATACATTTGATGGATTGAATCAATACGCTTTAACTCCTTTGAAAGCGAAGGATACTTATATTCATGATAATCATTTTATTAATTGTGTTGGAGGTATTCGTTTTTTAGCAGTAAAAGATGGCAAAAATGCGCAAGATTTATCAGGGAGACTATGTAATACGCAGGCAGGCGAAAATTTAAATATTTATCGTAATACCTTTATAGGGCCAATGACGAAAGAAGCGATTAGAGTTCAAAGTTACAATAAAGTCATGCATAAGAAAATAGTCATTGCGCATAATAACTTCGAGCATTGTTCTCAGAAAATTTATTTAAACCATGTTCAAGATGTGATTTTAGTTGGAAATGGTGATGCAAAAGTGGTTAAAAAACAAGTTAAATAAATAAGATGGACAGCGCTTATACCAAATGTGTAAGCGTTTTAATTATACGCTTTATTTGTTGTGAAGATATGTTATAATTGCTGTAATTATTGTGAATATTCAGACAATAATAAAGGGGGATTTTATGAACAAATTAAATGAAGGGGAGCGTCCGCTAAGCCATTACTTAACATTCTTTTCACAAGACAAAAAGTCATATAATACAGGACAAAAAATTGGTTTAATCTTAGGTCCACTATTGTTTGTGTTAACGTTATTATTCATACACCCAGAAGACTTGTCGCGAAAAGGGGTTTTTGTATTAGCAATAACGCTATGGATTGCAGTATGGTGGATAACGGAAGCGATACCTATAGCAGCAACGAGTTTATTGCCATTAATTTTACTACCAATGGGACATGTATTAAATCCAGAAGAAGTTTCAGCGCAATACGGTAATGACATTATATTTTTATTTTTAGGTGGTTTTATATTGGCCATTGCGATGGAACGATGGAATTTACATACGCGTGTAGCATTAACGATTATTAATTATTTAGGCACAAGTACTGGTAAAATTTTATTAGGATTTATGATTGCGACAGGATTTTTATCGATGTTTGTATCAAATACTGCAGCGGTGATGATCATGATACCTATAGGTATGGCGATTATTAAAGAGGCTCGTGAATTGAAAAATAGTGATATAAGTGAACATTCATTAAGTAAATTCGAACAATCTTTAGTGCTCGCAATTGGTTATGCTGGGACAATCGGCGGACTTGGAACATTAATTGGAACGCCTCCATTAATCATTTTGAAGGGGCAGTATCAGTCGGCTTTCGGTGAGGAAATTAGTTTCGCAAAATGGATGATTATTGGTGTTCCTACGGTGATTATTTTACTGGCAATTGTCTGGGCTTATATTCGATTTGTAGCATTTAAACATGAAATGAAAACTTTGCCTGGTGGTCATAATGTTATCAAGGATAAACTTGATGAGTTAGGCAAGATGAAATTTGAAGAAAAGGTCGTTCAATTTGTGTTTATTTTAGCTAGTTTTTTATGGATTAGTAGGGAATTTTTATTAAAGCGTTGGGAATTAACATCTGAAGTTGCAGATGGCACAATCGCTATATTTATATCTGTCTTATTATTTTTAATACCTGCGAAAAATAAAGCTAAGCATAAACGTATTATTGATTGGGATGTCGCAAAGGATTTACCTTGGGGTGTCTTAATATTATTCGGAGGAGGTTTAGCATTAGCTAAAGGTATCTCTTCAAGTGGATTGGCAAAATGGTTGGGCGACCAATTACGCTTAATAGAAGGCGTCAGTCCATTACTTATCGTTATAGTTATTACTTTATTTGTACTATTCTTAACAGAAATCACATCGAATACAGCTACAGCGACAATGATATTACCTATATTAGCTACACTATCAGTAGCAGTAAATGTTCACCCATTATTATTAATGGTGCCAGCAGCTATGGCAGCTAATTGCGCATAC
This sequence comes from Staphylococcus sp. 231237_7MaSpsaltlick, assembly GCF_043107035.1. Taxonomy (NCBI): domain Bacteria; kingdom Bacillati; phylum Bacillota; class Bacilli; order Caryophanales; family Staphylococcaceae; genus Staphylococcus; species Staphylococcus sp. 231237_7MaSpsaltlick. The sequence continues at coordinate 56,113 of NZ_JBICNX010000014.1, read as the reverse complement.
ATGCTACCGGTTGGAACACCTCCAAATGCCATTGTTTTTGGAACAGGTCGGATTACGATAAAGAAAATGGCGAGTGTAGGATTTTGGGTAAACATGATCAGTGTGGTTGTTATCGTACTTATTGTCTATTTCCTAGTACCACCAGTGTTAGGTATAGATATTACGAAACCATTGCCACTGAAATAATATGTAAAAAAAGCGATAATGTCGACACTAAAATTGTGTCACATTATCGCTTTTCGTATTTGTTAAAACTTTGTTTTGACGAAAAATGGTGAAAGTTTTTATATCTATGATTTATCTGATAGGTCCATTTTATTAAAGGAACCAATTACTGTAACTTCAAAGTCTAAAGTATTTAATATTTTAATCACTTTATTAAGCTCGTCATTAATAGGTGAGTCAGCCTGTACGAAAAAGTGATACATACCTAGCTGTGTCTTTAATGGACGTGATTCAATCCACGATAAGTTAATATTAAATAATGCGAATGTGTTTAATATGCTCGCCAATAATCCAGGTTTATCATATTTTGGTGTGATGAGTACCATGCTATCACTTGCATCTTTAATATGCTGAGGTTGATTACTCACAACTAAAAAACGTGTTGTATTATGTGGAAAGTCTTGGATATTGTGAGCGATTGCTTTATATCCATATGGTTCGCCACTGCCTAAGGGTGCAATAGCGCCAGTTTGATCTGAAATTTTATCTAGGCTACTGATTGTACTTTCGACATAATCATAATCAAATCCGTGGTTTTGAATATATTGACTTGTCTGACTGATTGCCGGTGCAATGGAATAGACTTTGTTAATATCATTTACAGTTGCATCGTCCGGGCCATAAAGTGCAAATTGAATATCTAAATGTAATTCACCTTGTGCATAGATATTTTGTTGAGTTAATGCGTCAGCGACGATATTAATGGTTCCCTCAATTGAGTTTTCAATCGGAACGACTGCGATACTTTCGTCATCATGAGATACTGCTTGAACGACCTCGTATAAATTTGATTTAGGTATAAAATCATATGCATCTTCAGATTTATATTGTTTTGCAGCTAAGTAAGAAAATGTACCCTTCGGTCCCAGATAATAAAGTTTCATAACGTTACCCCTTGTTCTATATGTTGATTACGTACTTTTAATGAAAAGGACAACCGGTCGGTGCTTTCTTTTTATAATGAAAATTAGGATCCTTGATCTCGTTTTTATACCCATGATGATAGTTTGGAACTAATGACGGCGACAAAGGTGGTGCTAACCAAGACCATTTTCCTGTTACTTCACGACCTGCAGTATGTTCTGCTTGTTCAAACATTTCAAATTGCTTTGATGCAGTTAAATGATCCACTATAGAGACGCCTTCATTTCTAAAAGAATGGTAGACTGCATAATTTAATTCGACAAGTGTTCTATCTTTATTAAAAGTATTATTCCTAAGTGTATCAAATTCAAAGGCATCTGCAACAGTTTCTAATAAATTATAACGATAATTATCTGTGAAATTTCTAACTGCAATTTCATTGACCATATACCAACCATTAAAGGGAGCAGTTGGATAAGTAATACCACCTATGCTTAAATCCATACTTGAGATTATTGGTACTGCATACCATTTGAGACCTAATGATTGTAATTTTGGGTAACGGTCATGTGTAATTGGCACTTCCTTAATTAACGATTTTGGGTAGTTATGGTACTTAATACTATCGTTTGGCATTTGATAGATAAGTGGAAGAATATCAAAGTGTGTATGCTCGCCTTGCCAACCTAGATGTTGTGCGAGTGTTGTAATTTCCTTCTCTGCTGGGTCACCTAAATCGTCATAACCGGCATAGCGAATTAATTGATTATTGTATATAGTAGGTGGATTTGTAGCACTGAAAATAGTGATATAAGGTTTGATTCTACCATTATTTGTAGCGTGTTCAATATGATTTTCAATTTCAGTTATAAACTCTGCTTCAGTTTGAATTGATCTTGCATCATTGACGGTTAAAGATTCCCAGAATAGTCTTCCGATACAGCGATTTGAATTACGCCATGCCATTTTAGCACCGTACGTGAGTTCATCTGTTGTGTGCTCATACGTACCAGTATTAGTGATGGAGTGTTCAATTTCTGATAAGCGTTGACGTAATGTGTCGTTGCTATAATTTAATTCATTATACATTGCTTTAATAAACGCTTTGGCTTCATTTAACATTTCTAACACCTCATAATGTATTATAAAAGATTTGCTCTTAAATATAATGAGATAATTTGAAAATTCATTATTTTGTTTTGTTTCAGTCACATAATCATCATAATTTTAATTTTTATATGGAAATTGTACAATATATATAAGGTATAGAAAGAACATAGAATCCATCATATTTAAGGTGCTATCAGTGTTTCTTTTATGCTAAACTAATGGAAAAGCTGATTGGAGAGATAATTGTGTACCAATTTGAAGATGATACATTTGTATTACATAATGATTTATATCAAATAAATATGGCTGAAACATACTGGAATGATGGCATTCATGAGCGATGGTCAGTATTTGATTTATATTTTAGAAATATGCCATTTGACAGTGGTTACGCTGTATTTAATGGATTAAAAAAAATTATAGATTTTATTAGTGATTTTCATTTTTCAGCAAATGATATTGCGTACTTAAAATCAATTGGCTACCAAGATGACTTTCTAGGCTATTTAAAGGACTTGAAATTCACTGGTCATATACGCTCAATGCAAGAAGGGGAACTTTGCTTTGGGAATGAGCCGCTACTTCGAGTAGAAGCGCCGTTAATTCAAGCACAACTTATAGAAACTATGTTGTTGAATATTGTGAATTTCCACACGCTAATTACAACAAAAGCGAGTAGAATTAGACAAGTAGCGAGCAACGATAAATTAATGGAATTTGGTACGCGAAGAGCACAAGAAGCAGATGCTGCTTTATGGGGAGCGAGAGCTGCATTTATCGGTGGTTTTAATTCAACGAGTAATGTGAGAGCTGGCAAACTATTTGATATCCCTGTATCTGGCACACATGCGCATGCAATGGTACAAGCATATGGCGATGAGTATATTGCCTTTAAAAAGTACGCAGAACGTCATAGAGATTGTGTGTTCTTAGTTGATACGTTCCATACATTAAAGTCAGGCGTACCAACAGCAATAAAGGTTGCTAAGGAGTTAGGTGACAAAATAAATTTTGTTGGTATTCGTTTGGATTCAGGAGATATCGCTTATTTATCTAAAGAAGCTCGAAAAATGTTAGATGAAGCGGGCTTTAAGGATGCCAAAATTATTGCCTCAAATGATTTAGATGAAGAAACAATCATGAGTTTGAAATCGCAAGGTGCAAGAGTAGATTCGTGGGGCGTTGGCACGAAATTGATTACTGGCTACGATCAACCAGCACTTGGTGCGGTATATAAACTTGTTGCCGTCGAAAATGAACAAGGTGAATATGTAGATCGTATTAAATTATCTAATAATGCTGAAAAGGTAACAACACCAGGTAAAAAGAATGTTTACCGTATTATTAATAAGAAAACAAACAAAGCAGAAGGTGACTACATTACATTAGAACATGAAAATCCAAATGACGAAGCACCTCTGAAATTGTTCCATCCTGTCCACACATATAAAATGAAATTTATTAAATCATTTATAGCTAAGGACTTACACAGTGATATTTTTAAAGATGGACAACTCGTTTATGACTTACCAAGTGAAAAGGAAGCGCAACGTTATTTAACAGAGAACCTTTCACATTTATGGGAAGAAAATAAACGTCATTTAAATCCACAAGAGTATCCAGTTGATTTAAGTACTGCATGTTGGGAAAATAAACATAAACGTATATTTGAAGTGGCTGAACATGTAAAGGAGATGGAGGAAGAACATGAGTAATTTACAAGATATTATCGTAAAGGAAATGAAAGTGAAACCTGAAATAGATAGTAAAGCTGAAATTCGTAGCATCATTCAATTTATTAAAGGTTATATACAAACGCATTCTTTTATTAAGTCATTGGTATTAGGTATTTCTGGTGGGCAAGATTCAACATTAACAGGTAAATTATGCCAAATGGCAGTTAATGAATTGAGAGAAGAGCAAATAGATTGTCAATTTATTGCAGTGAAATTACCCTATGGTCAACAACAAGATGCGGACGAAGTAGAGGATGCATTAGCGTTTATTCAGCCGGATAAGACAATTACAGTAAATATTAAGCCTGCGGTTGATCAAAGTGTACAGTCATTAAAAGAGGCTGGAATTGAACTTACTGATTTCCAAAAAGGTAATGAAAAAGCACGTGAACGTATGAAGGTGCAATTTTCTATTGCTTCAAATAAACAGGGCATTGTTGTAGGTACGGATCATTCAGCAGAAAATATTACTGGATTTTATACTAAATATGGTGACGGTGCAGCAGATATCGCACCGATATTTGGTCTGAATAAGCGACAGGGTAGACAGTTATTACAAACTTTAGATGCCCCAAGTCATTTATATGAAAAAACACCAACAGCAGATTTAGAAGAAGACAAACCGCAATTACCAGACGAAGAAGCTTTGGGTGTCAGCTATAATGACATTGATGATTATCTAGAAGGTAAGCCAGTGTCTAGTGAAGCGAAGGCGACAATTGAACAACACTATATCAAAACAGCACATAAAAGAGAGCTAGCATACACAAGATATTCATGGCCGAAAAATTAAATTTAGCGTAATTTTTTTAGTGACAAATAAAGTGTGAGTTGATAAAATTACTTAAATTTAATGTATGAGAAAGGACAATGAATATGTCAGTAATAACTTCTAATCCGTGGTTAATGGTATTAGCGATATTTGTAGTTAATGTTGCATATGTATCATTTTTAACAATGCGAACAATATTGACGTTAAAAGGTTATCGATATGTTGCTGCTGTCGTTAGTTTTTTAGAAGTCTTAGTTTATGTTGTCGGTCTAGGGATGGTCATGTCAAGTTTAGACCAAATTCAAAATATTATTGCTTACGCTTTTGGTTTTTCAATCGGTATTATTGTAGGGATGAAGATAGAAGAAAAATTGGCTCTAGGCTATACTGTCGTCAATGTTACATCTTCAGAGTATGAATTAGATTTACCGCGACAATTGAGAGATTTAGGGTATGGTGTAACACACTATACTGCTTACGGTAGAGACGGTGACCGCTTAATTCTACAAATTTTAACGCCGAGACGATTTGAGTTTAAATTAATCGATACAATTAAACAAATAGACAATAAGGCTTTTATCGTAGCATATGAACCACGTACGATACATGGAGGCTTTTGGGCTAAAGGTCTTAAAAGTAAGAAACTTAAACAATATGATACGGATGAAGTTGAAAGTATATGAAAAAACAACAAAAATTCAAAGTAGAAGAAAACGAATCAATTCAGGATTGTTTACAGCGCATGCGTGAAGCAGGGTATATGCCGGTGAAACGTTTCGAAAAGCCTGTTTACAAAGAAAATAAAGACGGTAGTGTCGAAGTGCTAAGACAAGATATTGAATTTGTAGGTCGTTTAATGGAATCTTAAAATAATGATCGCATGGTGTTACCATGCGGTCTTTTTTTAAAGGATGAATTTAATTGAACTGAACAACAAGTTAAAAATTTTAAAAGAAAACCTAAAAGGTTTATACATTTGATAATAATTCTGTTAAACTAGTAGTGAAGAGATTAAACACGAACTTTAAACTCTATTTTTCATTAAATGTACATGTTTTTGGGTTTGTGAACTAAAACTTACGTAAGATAGGAGCTTATTTCAATGATTGAACGTTATTCAAGAGAAGAAATGTCAAATATTTGGACTGACCAAAACCGCTATGAAGCATGGTTAGAAGTGGAAATTCTAGCATGTGAAGCTTGGAGTAAATTAGGGGACATCCCGGAAGAAGATGTAAAGAAAATCCGTCAAAATGCAAAAGTGAATGTAGAACGTGCGCAAGAAATTGAGCAAGAAACACGTCATGACGTCGTTGCATTTACTAGACAAGTTTCAGAAACTTTAGGTGAAGAGCGTAAGTGGGTTCATTATGGTTTAACTTCAACAGATGTTGTAGATACTGCTTTGAGTTATGTAATTAAACAAGCAAATGACATTATTGAAAAAGATTTAGAGAGATTTATCGAAGTATTAGCACAAAAAGCAAAAGATTATAAATATACATTAATGATGGGGCGTACACATGGTGTTCATGCTGAACCTACTACATTTGGTGTGAAGATGGCACTTTGGTACACAGAAATGCAACGTAATTTAGAGCGTTTTAAACGTGTAAGAGAAGAAATTGAAGTTGGTAAAATGAGTGGAGCAGTAGGTACATTTGCAAATATTCCACCAGAAATTGAAGCATATGTATGTGAGCATTTAGGAATTGATACTGCACCGGTTTCTACTCAAACATTACAACGTGATAGACACGCTTATTATATTGCGACATTAGCCTTGATTGGCACTTCTTTGGAAAAATTCGCAGTAGAAATTCGTAATTTACAAAAAACTGAAACAAGAGAAGTTGAAGAAGCATTTGCTAAAGGTCAGAAGGGTTCTTCAGCAATGCCTCATAAACGTAATCCTATCGGTTCTGAAAACATTACAGGTATCGCACGTGTGATCAGAGGTTATGTTACAACAGCCTACGAAAATGTACCATTATGGCATGAACGAGATATTTCACATTCATCTGCTGAACGTATCATGTTACCGGATGTTACTATTGCACTAGATTACGCATTAAATCGATTCACAAATATCGTGGACAGATTAACAGTCTATGAAGATAATATGAAAGCAAATATTGATAAAACATTTGGTCTAATTTATTCACAACGTGTTTTATTAGCATTAATTAATAAAGGTATGGCACGTGAGGCAGCTTATGACAGTGTTCAACCTAAGGCAATGGAATCATGGCAAACTAAGACACCATTCAGAACTTTAATTGAACAAGACGATGCAATTACAAGTCAATTGTCAAAAGAAGAATTAGATGAATGTTTCAATCCTGAACATCATTTAAATCAAGTTGATACAATTTTTGAACGTGCAGGTTTAGTTTAAAAGTTAACTTAACTTGAATTTTTCAATAAAAATCGTTACACTTTAATGTGTTAGTACGTTAAAACGAGATTAAATTGAAAAATACAGGGGTTGTTTTTATGCAAATAGAAAAATTAAGAGGACAAGCATTGGACGAATTGTTTGATGCAATTTTAACGCTTGAAAATCGTGAAGAATGTTATCAATTTTTTGATGATTTATGTACCGTAAATGAATTACAATCATTATCTCAACGATTACAAGTAGCTAAAATGATTAAGCAAGGTTACACTTACGCAACTATTGAACAAGAATCAGGTGCTTCAACTGCTACAATTTCTCGAGTGAAGAGATCTTTACAGTGGGGGAACGATGCCTACACTGTTATTCTTGAACGCATGAATATTGAAACAGCCGACTAAATAATAATTAATTACTACCAACTATGTCATAGAGCTTAGTTGGTAGTTTTTTACTATAAAAATCTTTTTTATTGTGATAAATTTTGTTGTATGTAATATTGGATGTTGACATAGTAAAGTGTGGCTTGTTAATTATTATGCGTGTATATTGGGGGATAAATGATGTGATAAGCGTATGTTTTTATATGATGGAAGGGGTAATTTATGTTAAAAAAGTTGATGATTAGCAGTGTGATTTTTATTATAATTTGTTTGATTATTATCGTCTGGTTAATCATATCGGTTGTTAAGTCTTATAATAAAAATACAGAAGAAGCAATTACAATGATAAAGCCGACTCATGCAGTACCAATCATCACCAAAGCACAGGGCGTTACACGAGTGAATGGTCATGTCATTGTTAACAAACGATTTAGTCTACCTCCAAACTATAAGCCAAAAGAAAATAAGCATGCGCGCTATCAGCTTGATAAATTATTAGAAAATGCTCAAAAGGATAACATGGATTTAAACTATGTCAGTGGCTATCGTAGTTATAATGAACAAAAGAAAGTAGTAGCAGCATATGAGAAAAAAGACGGTAAAATGACAGCAGAGCAATATACAGCGAAACCTGGTCATTCTGAACATCAAACTGGATTGGCATTTGATGTTGGTACTCATAGACCAATGAAAGATTTTCATAAAGACTTTCAAAATTCTAAAGAAGCACATTGGTTAGAACGTCATGTAGCTGAGTACGGTTTTATTATTCGTTATCCCAAGGGACAATCTAAACAAACTGGATATGCTTATGAAGCATGGCATATTAGGTATGTTGGTAAAACATTAGCGAAAATAATCACAGATGAACATACTAATTTAGAACATTATTACGAAATACAATCAAAATAATAACCTAAGTTAATAGCGCTTGGATCATGAATTTCAATTTCAGAATAATAGCGCCAATACGTAATGATCAGTACCCTTCAAAATTGACACTGGAAAATGTTAATTTTGAAGGGTATTTTTTATGGCTGGCTGAAATCCTCCTCCAAAACCTATCAAACGACATACAATTTTTATGGTGTGGGATATTTATTATCCATTTTTGTTAAATAAAAAAGGGAATTATAATACCTTATAACTATTAAAGAATGAGAAAAAGTGAATAAATACTACCTGCATTTAGTTAAATGGATGTTAACAAAAAAACTCGCTTATTGAGTCGCTCATTTTTAACATCATTTTAGAAACCACTGGCTAAAAATGATATAATACAATGTATGCTAAATAAAGGAGTAACATATCATGTATGACATAAAACAGTGGGAACATATTTTTAAATTAGACCCTGCAAAAACAATCTCAGATGAGGATTTGGAATCATTATGTATGTCAAATACTGACGCAATCATTATCGGAGGGACTGACAATGTTACAGAGGATAATGTAATCCAGTTAATGAGTCGTGTAAGACGTTATCCATTACCTTTAGCTTTAGAGGTTTCTAATGTTGAAAGTGTAATGCCAGGATTTGATTTTTATTTTATTCCAACCGTCTTAAATAGTAATGACGTTAAATTTCATAATGGCATATTATTAGAGGCTTTAAAGTCATTCGGTCATGTTATTGATTTCGATGAAGTCGTGTTTGAAGGTTATGTTGTGTTGAATCCTAAGAGTAAGGTTGCCGAATTGACTGATGCGAGCACAGAGTTGTCAATTGAAGATATTGAAGCGTATGCTCAGATGATTAATAATATGTATAAGTTGCCTGTCATGTACATAGAATATAGTGGGACATATGGTAATAAAGATTATGTAAAAGCTGCAGCTGATATGTTAACTGAAACACAATTATTTTATGGTGGTGGTATTGACAGTTTAGAGGCTGCAAGAGAAATGGCAGCATATGCAGATACCATAATTGTCGGAGATGTTGTATATACAGATATTAAACAAGCATTAAAAACAGTTAAAATAAAGGAGTCACATAAATGAATGCATTAGTTAGTAAGATGAATGATGAACAAAGCCAAGCAGTACGTACGACTGAAGGTCCATTGCTGATAATGGCAGGAGCAGGATCAGGTAAGACACGTGTATTAACACATCGTATAGCTTATTTGCTTGATGAAAAAGATGTGTCTCCATATAATGTGTTAGCAATAACGTTCACAAATAAAGCTGCAAGAGAAATGAAAGAACGTGTAGAGGCATTAGTTGGCGAAGAAGCGCAAGTCATTTGGATGTCAACATTCCATTCAATGTGCGTGAGAATATTAAGACGTGATGCTGATCGTATAGGTATTGAAAGAAACTTTACGATTATCGATCCAACAGATCAAAAGTCTGTCATTAAAGATGTATTGAAAAATGAAAATATCGATAGTAAAAAATTTGAACCAAGAATGTTTATCGGAGCAATCAGTAACCTTAAAAATGAATTGAAAACACCGGAAGATGCTCAAAACGAAGCTCAAGATTATCATTCACAAATGGTAGCTACAGTATATAAAGGTTATCAAAGACAACTTTCACGTAATGAGGCATTAGATTTTGATGATTTAATCATGGTAACAATTCGTTTATTTGAACGTGTGCCAGAGGTGTTAGATTATTATCAAAATAAATTCCAATACATTCATGTGGATGAGTATCAAGATACCAATAAGGCACAATATACGTTAGTTAATTTATTAGCAAGTAAATTTAAAAACTTATGTGTCGTAGGTGATTCAGACCAGTCTATTTATGGTTGGCGTGGTGCAGATATTCAAAATATTTTATCATTTGAAGAAGACTATCCAGAAGCAAAGACTATTTTCCTAGAGCAAAATTACCGTTCTACAAAAAATATTCTGAACGCAGCTAATGAAGTAATTAAACATAATTCTGAAAGAAAGCCGAAAGGACTTTGGACTGGTAATACTGATGGTGATAAAATTCATTATTATGAGGCTACGACAGAGCGTGATGAAGCGGAATATGTTGTTCGTGAAATGATGAAGCATCAACGCAATGGTAAGAAGTATCAAGATATGGCTATTTTATATCGTACAAATGCACAATCTCGTGTATTAGAGGAAACATTTATGAAATCGAATATTCCTTATACGATGGTTGGTGGTCAAAAGTTCTATGATCGTAAAGAAATTAAGGATCTATTAAGTTATTTACGTATTATTGCAAATAGTAATGATGACATCAGTTTACAACGTATTATTAATGTTCCTAAGAGAGGTATAGGTCCGTCATCAGTGGATAAGATACAAGCATACGCAAATCAAAATGATATTAGTATGTTTGATGCCTTAGCAGAAGTAGACTTTATTGGATTATCTAAGAAAGTGACACAAGAATGTGTTCAGTTTTATGAGGTAATGCAAAACTTAATAAAACAACAAGAATTCTTAGAAATTAGTGAAATTGTAGTCGAAGTGCTTGAAAAATCTGGGTATAGAGAAATGTTAGAACGTGAACAAACTTTAGAATCAAGAAGTCGTTTGGAAAACATTGATGAATTTATGTCTGTACCGAAAGATTATGAAGAAAATACACCACTTGAAGAACAATCATTAATTAATTTCTTGACGGACTTATCATTAGTTGCAGATATTGACGAAGCGCAAATCGAAGATGGTGTTACGTTGATGACAATGCACTCTGCTAAAGGTTTGGAGTTTCCAATTGTCTTTATAATGGGTATGGAAGAATCACTGTTCCCACATATTAGAGCTATAAAAAGTGACGATGATCACGAAATGGAAGAAGAACGTAGAATATGCTACGTAGCCATTACAAGAGCAGAAGAGACATTATATATAACTCACGCAACTTCAAGAATGTTATTTGGGCGCCCACAATCTAACATGCCATCAAGGTTCCTAAGAGAGATTCCTGAAGATTTATTAGATAAAGTAAATCAATCTAAGCCAAGATCACAAACTACCAATGGATTTAAATCAGCGACGAAACAACCAGCAAAGCGTGGATATAGTAGACGCGCGACAACTTCAAGTAATTCGCAATCAACTTCAGATTGGAAAGTTGGAGATAAAGTCATTCATAAATCTTGGGGTGAGGGTATGGTTAGTAATGTAAATGAAAAGAATGGTTCAGTAGAATTAGATATTATTTTCAAATCTCAAGGGCCTAAACGATTACTCGCTCAATTTGCACCGATTGAAAAGAAAGGGGAATAACACTTGGCAGAGTTACAAAAACGTGTAGAAACGTTACACAAATTATTAAACCAATATAGTTACGAATACTATGTACAAGATAACCCATCGGTACCCGATAGTGAATATGATAAATTATTACATGAATTAATCGACATTGAAGCAGAACATCCAGAATTGCGTTCACCAGATTCACCAACAGTAAGAGTTGGTGGATCGGCACAATCTACATTTGAAAAGGTTGCACATGATACACCAATGTTGAGTTTAGGCAATGCATTTAATGAAGAAGATTTGCGCAAATTTGATCAGCGTATCAGGGACCTTATTGGTCCAGTTGAATATATGTGCGAATTGAAAATTGATGGATTAGCCGTTTCTCTTAAATATGAGAATGGTCGTTTCGTGCAAGGTTTAACACGTGGCGATGGGACAATTGGTGAAGACATTACAGAAAATTTACGTACCATTCATGCGATACCATTAAGAATCAACGATACGCGAACTTTTGAAGTTCGTGGTGAGGCATACATGCCACGTCAATCATTTATTAATTTAAATGAAGAAAAGGAAAAAAATGATGAGCAACCATTCGCCAATCCACGAAATGCTGCAGCAGGTTCATTACGCCAATTAGATTCTAAATTAGCGGCCAAACGTAAATTGAGCGTATTTTTATATAGTGTCAATGACTTTACACAGTTTAATGCTGTTACACAAAGTGAAGCGTTAGATGAGTTAGATGAACTAGGATTTAAAACGAATCACGAACGCCAACGTGTAGAAACGATAGACGAAGTTTTACAATATATTGAAAAATGGACAGCACAGCGTGAGGATTTACCTTATGACATTGACGGTATAGTTATAAAGGTTAATGCTATTGACCAACAAGATGAATTAGGTTTTACTCAAAAATCGCCAAGATGGGCCATTGCATATAAGTTTCCAGCTGAAGAAGTGATTACAAAACTAAAAGATATTGAACTAAGTATTGGGCGAACTGGCGTAGTCACACCAACTGCAGTATTAGAACCTGTTAAAGTTGCAGGGACAACAGTATCACGTGCCTCGTTACATAATGAAGACTTAATACATGAAAAAGACATCAGAATTGGTGACAGTGTAATTATCAAAAAGGCTGGAGATATCATTCCGGAAGTTATAAAAAGTGTTATCGACAGAAGACCTGAAGATGCGACTGTTTATCACATGCCTACGCATTGTCCAAGTTGTGACCATGAACTTGTTCGTATTGAAGGAGAGGTAGCACTTAGATGTATCAATCCTAAATGTCAGGCACAATTGGTAGAAGGTATGATTCATTTTGTTTCTAGACAAGCAATGAATATTGATGGTTTAGGTACGAAAATTATTCAACAATTATATGAAAACGAAAAAATTAAAGATGTAGCAGATATTTTTTATCTAACGGCAGAAGACCTATTACCACTAGAGCGAATGGGTGAAAAGAAAGTCAATAATCTTTTAACTGCGATTGAAAATGCTAAATCTAATTCTCTAGAACAATTACTTTTTGGTTTAGGTATACGACATCTAGGGGTAAAGGCGAGTAGAGTTATTGCTGAAAAATATGGCTCTATCGATAAATTATTTGAAGTAACCGAGGAAGAATTTACCAGTATTCATGATATTGGTCATAAACTCGCTCAATCAGTGGTTACATATTTAGAAAATGAAGATATTCGTGCGCTAATTGATAAACTTAAAGCGAAAAATGTTAATATGCTTTACAAAGGTGTGAAAGTTTCTGAAGTGGAAGGTCACCCTGAGTTCAATGATAAAACAATTGTATTGACCGGTAAGTTACAACAGATGACTAGAAGTGAAGCTTCTAAATGGTTAGAAAATCATGGTGCTAAGGTGACAAGTAGTGTCACTAAGAGTACAGATTTAGTTATTGCTGGTGAAGATGCTGGTTCAAAATTAACAAAAGCTGAAAAGTTTGGTACTGAAGTCTGGTCAGAAGAAGAGTTTATGAATAAACAAAAAGAAATTGAGGGATAGAGGAGATCTGGCATGAAAAGAACGCTTATATTAATCATCTCGGCGATTTTTGTGTTGTCTGCATGTGGTAATGATGACAATGGCAACAACAAAAAACAACAAGCAACAAATGATCAACAAGAATCAGGCTCTGTAAAAGAAATTGCAACTGATAAAAATGTCCAAGGTAATAACTATAGAACCATTTTGCCGTTTAAAGAAAGTCAAGCTCGTGGTGTATTACAAGATAATATGGCAAATAGTTATAATGGTGAAGACTTTGAAGATGGCTTATTGGAATTAAGTAAAGAAGTATTCCCAACTGACGACTATATCTATCAAGATGGTCAGTACTTTGATAAGGATACAATTAATGCTTATCTACAACCCAAATATACTAAAAGTGAAGTAGATAAGATGGATGAAGATGAGCGCAAAGAAAAGAAAGCGAATGAAAATTTAGGTTTAAATCCTTCACATAAAGGTGAAAGTGATCCTGAAAAAATTGCCAAAAAATCACCGGCATACCTTTCTAATATTTTGGAACAAGATTTCTATGCGAGTGGAGATACAAAAGGTAAGAAAATAAAGGGTATGACTATTGGATTAGCGATGAATGGTACATATTACTATCAAAAGGAAAAAGATGGCGAAACATTTAGTAAAAAATTAGACGATAAAGAAATCAAAAAGCAAGGTCAACAAATGGCTAGTGAAATTCTATCAAGATTGAGAGAAAATAAAGAACTTAAGGATATTCCTATCCACTTTGCTATTTATAAGCAATCTGGTGAAAACTCTATTGTACCGGGTGAATTTATCAGTGGTACGACAGTAGAAGAAGGAAAAACACGTATCAATGAATGGAAAGATATTAAACAAAAAACAGTGTTACTACCTTCAAATGAAGCAGCTGATTTAGATGAAAATTTAAACACGAATTTCAAACAATTTAATGATAATTTGCAAAGTTATTTCAATAACTTCTCTCAAGCTGTTGGGACGGCTAAATTTGATAATAAAAAAGCGAAGCAATTGTCTGTTGATATTCCGATAGATTTCTATGGTAAAGCAGAAACAATTGGAATCACACAATATGTTACGGAACAAGCTGAAAAATATTTCGATAATATTGATGAATATGAGATTCACATTAAGGATGGAAATGATTCAAAAGCATTAATCAGCAAAACAAAAGATGATAAAGAGCCACAAGTTCATATTTATAAAAACAATAATTAAAAATTATGAGATTTAAATTTCAAATAAAGCACTCAGATGAATGAATTCAATTTATCTGAGTGCTTTATTTTTTATATATTATGTATTGTTGGCTCGCTTTCCTAGGGGACAGCTTCAGCCTGTAGTCTTCAGCTTGTCCTGTTCCCTCAGGAGTCTCGCCAATATACGTCATTGCCAGATCTGAGGGTAGATTAAAATACTTTAAAAAAGGCAATTTCTATATTATTTCAATAGAAATTGCCTTTTCATGTATCTAATATTTTAATATCTCAGACGTTATGTGATTTGTTAAAAACTTTTTATTAATCTTTCAATATACGTTTCACTTCTGCGATATCATGATCTACAAAGTCTCCTGGCTTCTTAGTCATTTTACTAACAACATAAGTTACGATGACACTAGCTAAGAATCCTGGGATAATTTCATACATACCAAAAATTTCATTAATTTCAGCGAGTGGTTTAATCCACGCAATCCAAATGATAACAACGATTGCACCAACAATCATACCACTTAAAGCACCAGCTCTTGATAAACCTTTCCAATAAAGTGAGAAGATGACAAGTGGACTAAATGCTGCACCGAAACCTGCCCAAGCATTACCAACTAAGTTTAAGATCGTATCGTTTGGTGACCAAGCAATCCAAATTGCTACTATCGCCACAAGTAATACAGATAAACGACCGACCATTACAAATTCTTTTTCATGTGTCTTTGCTTTTTCTTCTCCACGAATTAATTTGTAAAAGTCCTCAGTTAAAGAACTAGAGGTAACGAGCAATTGTGAAGAAATGGTGCTCATAATTGCTGCTAAAATTGCTGCAAGCAAGAAACCACCAACTAATGGATGGAATAAGATTTGACTCATAATAATAAATAGAGTTTCAGGGTCTTCCATTTTAATGTTGCGTTCAGAAATGAAAGCAATACCTGTAAGTCCAACTGCTACGGCACCAAGTAAACCAACCACCATCCAGCTAATACCAAGGCGACGCGCTTTTGGTAACATTTTATGTGTTTTAATAGACATAAAACGCACAATGATATGTGGTTGTCCAAAGTAACCTAATCCCCATGCTAATAGTGAAATAATTCCTAACACTGTTGTCCCTTTAAATAAATTTAAATTCGTTGGTTTCATTTCGGCAACTTGTCTAAATGTATCTAAGCCACTTAATTCAATCAAAGCAACGATTGGTACCATAACCATAGCAATTAACATGATTACACCTTGGAAGAAGTCAGTGATGGATACTGCCATATAACCTCCAAAGAATGTATAAAAAATAACGATTGCAGCGACTAAAATTAATCCAAAGTGATAATTTAAGCCAAATGCACTCTCGAATAATTTACCACCAGAAACAAAACCTGAATGAGTATATAAAGTAAAGAAGACGACGATAATTAAGCCAGAAATAATTTTAATATAATTTTTACGATCGTCTAATCTATTCTTGAAGAAATCAGGTAATGTGATAGCATCCCCAGCTATTTCTGTATAAACACGTAGTCTTGGTGCTACTACAAAGTAATTTATGTATGCACCTAGTGAAAGACCAATAGTGATCCACATTGCTGATAGACCGGTACTGTATACCGAACCAGGTAATCCCATTATCATCCAACCACTCATATCAGAGGCACCAGCAGATAAAGCTGTTACATAGGGCCCTATGCTTCTACCTCCGAGCATAAATTCACTCAAGTTACCAGTTGACTGTTTATAACCATAATAACCAATCACAAGTAAAATGAGGAAATAAACTACGATCATGATATATGTTTGCCAAGTTGCATGTACTTGACTGGCTAATGAAGAACCTAAAATCATCATGATGAACATCCCCCTTTGTCTATAAGTATATAATTGTGTTACATGAATTATTATACATTGAATTTAATTGTTAGAATAGTGGGAATTCAAATAAATTTTATAAAAACCTTTTTATCACAGTAAATTAAGCGCTTACAATATAATAGTGCAATTATATCTCATGTATAAAAAAGGGTGGTTTTATATGCAAAATGAACATCGCAACTTTAATAAAGTTATAAAAGAGTCAAGTTGCTTAAAATTATATTGTTGATTAAAATCAAAAGGAAAGATAAAGATTTATAGACTAATTTACTGATAATAGTGAAAAACTTAGATTTTTAAGCGAAATTTTGGTACAATTTTGTAATGAATGAGTAAAAAGGAGGCTTTTAATTTAATGGCTAAAGTTACACGTGAAGAAGTTGAGCATATTGCAAACTTAGCTAGACTTCAAATTACTGAAGAAGAAACAACTGAAATGCAAGATACATTAGAAAGTATCTTAAATTTTGCCAACCAAATTGATACTGCAGATACAAGTGATATCGAACCAACATATCACGTTTTAGATTTACAAAATGTATTACGTGAAGATAAAGCAATCGAGGGTATTCCTCAAGAGCTTGCATTGAAAAATGCAAAAGACACTGAAGATGGTCAATTTAAAGTACCATCTATCATGAATGAGGAGGACGCGTAAGATGACCATTCGTTATGAGTCTGTAGAAAATTTAATTAAATTAATTAAAAATAAAGAAGTTAAACCGTCACAAATCGTTAGTGATATATACGATGCAATAGAAGAGACAGATCCAGCAATTAAATCGTTTCTTGCTTTAGATAAAGAAAATGCTATTAAAAAAGCACAAGAATTAGATGAATTACAAGCGAAAGATCAAATGGAAGGGAAACTATTTGGTATCCCAATGGGAATTAAAGATAACATTATTACAGAAGGCGTGGAAACAACGTGTGCAAGTAAAATGTTAGAAGGATTCGTACCGATTTATGAATCAACTGTAATGAATAAACTACATAATGAGCAAGCGATACTAATCGGTAAAGTCAATATGGATGAGTTCGCAATGGGTGGTTCAACAGAGACTTCATATTATAAGAAGACCGTGAATCCATTTGACCATACTGCTGTTCCTGGTGGATCATCAGGTGGTTCTGCTGCAGCGGTTGCTGCCGGTTTAGTACCATTTACTTTAGGATCTGATACAGGTGGTTCTATTCGTCAACCAGCAGCATATTGTGGAATTGTAGGACTGAAACCAACATACGGTCGTGTGTCTCGCTTTGGATTAGTTGCATTCGCTTCATCTTTAGACCAAATTGGACCATTGACTCGTACTGTTAAAGATAACGCATTAGTACTTGAAGCAATTACTGGATTAGACGAACATGATTCAACAAGTGCACCAGTTGAAGATGCTGATTTTACTTCAGATATCGGGAAAGACATTAAAGGATTAAAAATTGCCTTACCTAAAGAATATTTAGGGGAAGGTGTTTCTGACGAAGTTAAAGCATCTGTACAACAAGCAGTTAAAACTTTAACTGAATTAGGCGCTACCGTAGAAGAAGTATCACTACCTAATACTAAATATGGTATTCCATCATATTATGTTATTGCATCTTCTGAAGCATCATCAAACTTATCACGTTTTGATGGTATTAGATATGGTTATCACTCACCTGAAGCAAACTCATTAGAAGAATTATACAAGATGTCTCGAAGCGAAGGCTTTGGTGCTGAAGTTAAGCGTCGTATTTACTTAGGAACATTTGCTTTAAGTTCAGGATACTATGACGCATTTTATAAAAAATCACAAAAAGTAAGAACACTTATCAAAAATGATTTTGATCGTGTATTCAAAGAATATGACGTTGTTGTTGGTCCAACTACACCAACTCCAGCCTTTAATCTAGGTGAGGAAATTGATGATCCATTAACAATGTATGCAAATGATCTATTAACGACACCAGTTAACTTGGCTGGTTTACCAGGTATTTCTGTTCCTTGTGGTAAATCTAACGGTCGTCCAATTGGCTTACAATTTATCGGTAAACCGTTCGATGAGAAGACGTTATATCGTGTTGCTTACCAATATGAAACAAAATTCAATCTTCATAATGAATACGAAAATTTATAAGGAGTGGAAACCATGCATTTTGAAACAGTTATTGGACTAGAGGTCCATGTTGAACTTAAAACAGAATCTAAGATGTTCTCTCCATCACCAGCGCACTTTGGTGCAAATCCAAACTCTAATACGAACGTAATTGATCTTGCTTACCCAGGTGTCTTACCAGTAGTAAATAGACGTGCAGTAGACTGGGCGATGAGAGCTTCAATGGCATTAAATATGGATATTGCTACAGAATCTAAATTCGATCGTAAAAACTATTTCTACCCAGATAATCCGAAAGCATATCAAATTTCTCAATTTGACCAACCAATTGGTGAAAATGGTTATATTGATATTGAAGTAGATGGAAAAACAAAACGAATCGGTATTACACGTCTTCATATGGAAGAAGATGCTGGTAAATCAACGCACAAAGATGGCTATTCATTAGTTGACTTAAACCGTCAAGGTACACCATTAATCGAGATTGTGTCTGAGCCTGACATCCGTTCTCCACAAGAAGCATATGCTTATTTAGAAAAATTACGCTCAATTATTCAATACACTGGCGTATCTGATTGTAAAATGGAAGAGGGATCATTACGTTGTGATGCTAACATTTCTTTACGACCATATGGTCAAGAGGAATTTGGTACTAAAGCAGAGTTGAAAAACCTTAACTCATTTACTTACGTACGTAAAGGTCTTGAATATGAAGAAAAACGTCAAGAAGAAGAATTATTAAATGGCGGAGAAATTCTTCAAGAAACACGTAGATTTGATGAATCAACTGGTAAAACAATTCTAATGCGTGTGAAAGAAGGTTCTGATGATTATCGTTACTTCCCAGAACCTGATATTGTTCCACTTTATGTAGATGAAGAATGGAAAGAGCGCGTACGTCAAACTATTCCTGAATTGCCAGATGAAAGAAAAGAAAAATATGTTAATCAATTTGGTCTGCCAGCTTACGATGCACATGTCTTAACATTAACTAAAGAAATGTCAGATTTCTTTGAAGGTGCAGTAGAAGCAGGTGCCGATGTGAAATTAACATCAAACTGGTTAATGGGTGGCGTAAATGAATATCTAAATAAAAACCAAGTTGAGCTGTTAGATACAAAATTAACACCAGAAAATTTAGCTGGTATGATTAAGTTAATTGAAGATGGCACAATGAGTAGTAAAATTGCTAAAAAAGTATTCCCAGAATTAGCTGAAAATGGTGGAGATGCCAAACAAATTATGGAAGATAAAGGACTAGTTCAAATTTCTGATGAGGCTACATTATTGAAATTTGTTAACGAAGCTTTAGATAATAATCCACAATCTGTTGAAGACTTTAAAAATGGTAAAGGTAAGGCGATGGGCTTCTTAGTCGGTCAAATTATGAAAGCCTCTAAAGGTCAAGCAAACCCACAATTAGTTAACCAATTATTAAAGCAAGAATTAGAAAAGAGATAATTGAGTAATTAATATAATAGCTTGGGGTCATCATTGCACATAGCTTATACAAGTAGGGCTAATCCAAAAAATTGGATTAGCCCTACTTGTTATTTTATAGAAAAAAGGTATCTTATATTTTTAAACATAATGACTATCTATTGATTTTCAGACAATGATACAGTTTATGTGGAAGTCAATTTTGTCTATTTGCATAATATATTCAGTTAATTTGGTCTAAATGCTTTTATCCATTTCATAAATCATTTAATATAGAGTATGAGTAAATGAAGTTGAGGGATAAAATATGAGAAAACGAGCTAGAATCATTTATAATCCAACGTCAGGTAAGGAATTATTTAAACGTACGTTACCAGATGTGTTAATAAAATTAGAAAAAGCTGGATTTGAGACGAGTGCATATGCGACTGAAAAGGTTGGCGATGCGACTGCAGAAGCAGCAAGATGTTTAGAACATAACTACGATGTACTGATTGCAGCTGGTGGTGATGGTACCCTTAATGAAGTAATCAATGGTATCGCTGAACAGCCTAACAGACCCCAATTAGGGATTATTCCAATGGGGACTGTGAATGATTTTGGACGTGCTTTACATCTGCCTAATGACATCATGAGTGCAATCGATGTTATTATAGAAGGTCACAGTACCAAAGTTGATATTGGTAAGATGAATAGTAGATACTTTATAAACTTGGCGGCTGGCGGTCAACTCACACAAGTTTCATATGAGACACCAAGTAAATTGAAGTCGATTGTAGGACCTTTTGCATACTATATCAAAGGTTTCGAAATGTTACCACAAATGAAGGCTGTCGATTTACGTATAGAATATGATGATGAAGTGTTCCAAGGTGAAGCCTTGTTATTCTTATTAGGTTTAACAAATTCAATGGCAGGATTTGAAAAGTTAGTACCAGATGCCAAGTTAGATGACGGACATTTTACATTGATTATCGTTGAGAAGGCTAATTTAGCAGAATTAGGGCATATTATGACGTTAGCTTCAAGAGGTGAGCACACCAAACATCCAAAGGTGCATTATAAAAAAGCAAAATCAGTCAGCGTGTCATCATTCGTTGATATGCAGTTAAATGTCGATGGCGAATATGGCGGTAAATTACCAGGTAATTTCTTGAATTTAAAGCAACACATTGAAGTTTATACACCGAGTGATGTTCATAATCAAGAATTAGTAGAACAATAATAACGTAAATTAAGCTTGAAGTGTGTATTCACTTTAAGTTAAAATAAATAGTCAAAAAAAATTTAAAAGAGAGTTAAGCGACGAGGTTAGGTAAACATCAAGTATCCTAACCTCTTTTCATGTGGGGTGAAATAATGAGTACATTACAAAAAAATGAAGTGCGAGTAGGTAAAGTGATTGATTTGACACATGAAGGGCATGGTGTTGTTAAATTAGATCGCTATCCTATATTTATACCGAATGCATTAATTGATGAAACAATTGAATATAAAGTGATTAAGGTCAAAAAGAACTTTGCAATTGGTAAGTTATTAGATATTAAAGTACAAAGCAATCAAAGAGTTGAACCACCCTGTGTTTATTATTACAAATGTGGTGGTTGTCAATTGCAACACTTGTCATATCAAGCACAGTTAGCAATGAAAAAAGAACAAGTCATTAATTTGTTTCACCGTAAGGCCAACTTCGAAAATACTATTATCCATGACACAATAGGAATGAAGACGCCATGGCGTTATCGAAACAAATCTCAAATTCCTGTAGGTAAAAATGAAGATAATGATGCAATCATGGGTTTTTATCGTCAAAGAAGTCATCAAATCATAGATATGGATGAATGTTTAATACAAGATACAAAACATCAAGATGTAATGAATCATGTGAAGCAATGGTTCAATGAACTAAATGTGAGTATTTATGATGAACGCAAAAAAGCTGGACTTATGCGTCATGTTGTTATCAGAACAGGTCATTATACCGGAGATTTGATGGTTATATTTGTTACAAATGGTAAGAAATTCAAACAAAGTGACATTATGACTCAAAAATTAATTGAAGCATTTCCAAATATAAAAAGTGTAAAGCATAATATTAACAATACCCATTCTAATGTCATCATGGGTGACGTTTCACATACACTTTATGGTGTAGATCAAATTGAAGATACTTTATCGGATATTACCTTTAAGATTAGCGATCAATCATTTTACCAAATTAACTCTACGCAAACTGAAAAATTGTATCAACGTGCGATTGAATATGCAGATTTACAAGGCGAGGAAACAGTGTTAGACACATATTGTGGCATAGGTACAATTGGTCTTTACATGGCACCAAAAGCAAAGCATGTATATGGTGTTGAAGTTGTACCTGAAGCTATTGAGGATGCTAAAAAGAATGCGACTATAAACCAGTTTGAAAATACTACTTTTGTCTGTGGTAAAGCAGAAGAAGTTATTTTAAAATGGAAAGCACAAGGAATCAAGCCTGATGTAGTTATGGTTGATCCCCCACGCAAAGGTTGCGATGAAAGTTTTTTAGATACATTATTAGAATTAAATCCAAGAAGAATTGTCTATATATCTTGTAATCCTTCAACGCAACAAAGAGATGCACAACATTTAGCAACTCAGTACGAGTTAACACAAATAACACCTGTCGATATGTTCCCACATACAACACATGTGGAAACAGTGGCGCAATTTGATAGAATATAATATTTGTTAGTAAAAGGTAATAAAGGGAATAGACCAACTAACATAGAAGTATAATATTTCGAAATATTGCAGGAAACGGATGTTTGTTAAAATTCAATTACAGGCAACTAACTTTCGTGAAATGTACTTTAAACGTGGGAATAACCATTGTATACTCTAGGTAATAGGTAACGATTGGGAGGTTAGCTAATGTTTAAAATTGATTTGCTTGCTAATAAAAAAGCATTGGAAAGATTTATATTGTTCCAACTCACAGTGGTAATGATTTCAATTTTATTTTGCTATAAGTTGGCATATTCATTAACGCATATTATTGAGCAAAACATCGTCTTTAACATGATATTTGGGATTCTAGGGTTTACGGTGATTTATTTCTTACATGAACTGATTCATATCGTATGTTTTAAATTGTTCTCTAAAGGTGAGAAGCCCACATATAAATTTAAACTGGGCTTGTTGTCGACACATATGCCAAAGGTATATTTTAAAAGATGGCAATATATCATTATAATGTTAGCACCTTTAGTCGTTATCACAGCATTATTATTTATTGTATTTTCATTTTATGCTTACTCATCAATATTGTTTATTGCTAGTATACATGTGGGATATTGTGTACTTGATATTTATTTTGTGACTGGGGCATTAAATAGTAAAGTCAAACTTATTGAAGATACTGAAGAGGGTATATTGTTTTATACAGAAGATAAGACTACATACCGCACTGAGGTAGAATAAGCTAAATTAGGCAATTGTATATTATGTTAGTTCGATTATAGAGCCAATGATTTCAAGTTATTATTGAAACCATTGGCTCTAACTATGTCATGAATTGTAAATATTTTAAATTTCTAATAACTCATTAGAATAGACAAATGGCTACAACTGAAACTAAATTGCTAGTATAATAAATGTACTAGAAGGTAATATCCATGATGAAATTTTATGACATAAATGAAAAGGAGGTGTATGGTATTGGCAGAAAGACGCATTATTCATGTTGATATGGATTATTTCTTCGCGCAAGTTGAAATGCGTGATAATCCAAAGTTAAAAGGGAAACCAGTTATTGTAGGAGGTAAAGCGAGTAGTCGGGGCGTGGTATCTACAGCATCTTATGAAGCTCGTCAATATGGTGTTCATTCTGCAATGCCTACAGCTCAAGCGCATAAACTATGTCCGAATGGCTATTATGTTTCTCCAAGATTTGAAGCATATAAAGCAGCTTCTGATAAAATTATGAAAATATTTAAAAGTTATACAGATATTGTTGAACCATTATCTTTAGATGAGGCGTATTTAGATATAACCCATTTGGTGAGACCTGATCTTCCAGCATCAAGTATTGCTCAATATATAAGAAGAGATATTTTTGAGGAAACAAAGTTAACAGCTTCAGCTGGTGTATCATACAATAAATTTCTCGCTAAATTAGCTAGTGGTATGAATAAGCCTAATGGTTTAACAGTAATTGATTATAATAATGTTCATGAAATATTGATGAATTTAGATATTGGTGATTTTCCAGGGGTAGGTAAAGCATCAAAAGAAAAAATGCATGAACACCATATATTTAATGGACAAGATTTATATAATCAAAGTGAGTATGAACTGATAAGGTTATTTGGTAAACGAGGTCATGGTTTATATAATAAAGCGCGTGGAGTCGATCATAATCCTGTAAAACCAACAAGAATTCGTAAATCTGTAGGTACTGAGAGAACCTTTTCAACTGATATGAACGACGATGACGCGATATTACAAAAAATATGGGAACTAAGTAATAAAACTGCAGATAGATTAGCTAAAATTCAAAAGTCAGGTAAAACAGTAACCGTAAAAATAAAAACATATAAATTTGAAGCCTTATCAAAGCAAAAAAGTTTAAGGTCACCTGTTAGAAATGAAACAGATATCTATAATATCGCTTATAGCCTGTATGCTGAGTTAAAGGATCCTGAAGTACCAATTCGATTAGTTGGTGTAACTGTAGGTAATTTAGAACGCTCAACATACGAAAACATGACGATTTATGACTATATTTAAATTACATTAATGTAAACATGAACAGGCACGAAGCAAATTTTTGCTTCGTGCCTGTTCTGCATATTAATAAACTAATCTTTATCAGTTAAATCTTTTCCATAAATCTTTAACATGCTATCTAAATTTTCATAGTGTTGTAATAATCTGAATGTTATCATAGCGCATGCTTTCGCATCATTTAATGCATCATGATGACCATGGAAATCTAAATTGTAATATTGCATCATATAATTTAGTCCATAACGATGGTGATTGATTGTTCTTCTGGATAATTGCAATGAACAAAAGTATCTCATACTAGGTGTTTGTTGACCTATTGCCTTTATACTTTCATGCAATACATTCATATCAAACGCAGCATTATGCGCAACAACAGGTAAATTACCAATAAAATCCAACATATGTGGATAGACAAATGCAAAGTCAGGTGCATTTTGAACATCATCTGGTTGAATACCGTGTACTGCTATGTTTTGTTGAGAAAAATAGTCATTCGGATTTACTAATGTGTAAAATGTTTCAGTGATTTGATGATTGACTACTTTAACCATACCAACTGAACAAATGCTTGTGCGTTTACCATTTGCAGTTTCAAAATCCAAGGCAATAAATGCGTCGTCTTTCATTGTGCAAGTTCCTTTCAAAGTAAAAATATATCGTTTAAATTACTAGCTTCAATTATAAATAATATCCATATTGTTAGTAATATTATTATACACTATATAGAAATATTCATGGCACAACTTGCATAATCAATAGCAGTGATAAAATATAAAAAACCCATTCTTAAATGTGAATGGGTGAGCCGTTATGGAACGATTGAACTTAAGTTTAAAAAATATAGACTGAATTATGAACCTTATTCTTCATTAAATGTACGTGCTGCAAGTTCTTTTTCGTATAAATAAAGTGTATTGCTATCATCACCAATACGTTTCAAGTAATCGATGTGTGTTTCAAACATTGATTCTTCTTCAACTTGTTCATCTAGGAACCAATTTAAAAATGAAATTGTTGCATAATCTTTATCTTTATTTGCTAATTCTGATAAATTATAGAAACGACGTGTAACATCTTGTTCCTGTGCAAGTCCATCTTCAAATGTTTCTAAAATATTTTTGAAATCAGATTTTGGTGCTGAAATAGCTGAGAACACTGCTTTTTCACCACGGTCATTAATGTAATCATAAATTTTTTGGCCATGAAATCTTTCTTCTTTTGCTTGTTGGATATAAAAGTTAGCAAAACCTTCATATGAACCATTGTCACAGTATGCTGCCATTGCCATGTATGCATGGGCTGCGTAAAATTCATGGTTCATTTGTTCATTTAATGCGTCTAACAATTCTTTGTTTAACATAAGTAATAGCCTCCATATATCATTTTTTTCAGTATAACAAATCTATTCTCATTAGTAAATAATAATTATTATAATCTAGAGATTGGGTATGATAATTCTTAATGAGAATTGTTTGGAATACAACTTAATCATGTTATAATATTTTAAGTGAAGAAGTAGAGGAGGAACGACATGAGACGTTGGACTGCGACACGACTAGCAAAAGTAGCAAGGCAAGCGAGCAGAGCTGCAGGGAAAAAGGGCACTGACTTGCCAGGTCAAATTGCTAGAAGAGTAGATAAAAATATATTAAGAAAATTAGCTTCTCAAGTGGATGAAATTGTATTTATAAGTGGTACAAATGGGAAAACAACCACTTCAAATTTAATAGGTCATACTTTAAGAGCCAATGATATTAAAATCATACATAATAATGAAGGTGCGAACATGGCAGCTGGCATCACTTCGGCATTCATTTTACAAATCAAACCAGCAACAAAGATTGCTGTTATTGAGATTGATGAAGGATCGATACCAAGAGTGCTAAATGAAGTAACGCCGACAATGATGGTATTCACAAACTTCTTCCGAGACCAAATGGACCGCTTTGGTGAAATTGATATTATGGTTAACAATATTGCTAATGCTATAAGTAATAAAGGTATTAAGTTGTTACTAAATGCTGATGATCCATTTGTAAGTAGATTGAAGATTGCAAGTGATACAGTTGAATATTATGGTATGAAAGCTCATGCACATGAATTTGAACAAAGTACAATGAATGAGAGCAAGTATTGTCCTAATTGCGGACAACTCTTACATTATGATTATATCCATTATAACCAAATTGGGCATTATCATTGTAATTGTGGCTTTAAGCGTGAAGCAACGAAATACGAAGTATCTCACTTTGATTTAACCCCTTTTATTAATATATCCATTGAAAATGAAATGTTTAATATGAAAATTGCAGGCGATTTTAATGCTTATAATACAATTGCAGCATATACAGTTCTAAGAGAATTAGGATTAAATAATGATGCGATACGAAGAGGATTTGAAACATACACATCAAATAATGGACGTATGCAATATTTCAGAAAAGATAGTAAAGAAGCAATGATAAACCTAGCTAAAAATCCTGCTGGTATGAATGCGAGTCTTTCAGTAGGTGAACAATTAGAAGGACGCAAAGTATATCTAATGAGTTTAAATGACAATGCTGCCGATGGAAAGGACACATCCTGGATTTATGATGCTGACTTTGAAAAGCTAACACGTCAGGATATTGAAACGATAATCGTTACAGGGACTCGTGCGGAAGAGTTACAATTGAGATTGAAATTGGCTGAAGTAAATGTACCAATCATATTAGAGAAAGACATTTATAAGGCCACTGCTAAGTCAATGGAGTTTAAAGAGAGTTTTACTGTGGCGATACCAAACTATACTTCATTAACGCCAATGCTTAGTCAGTTAAACCACTCTTTTGAGGAGGGGAAAGATAAATGAACGAATTAACGGTTTATCACTTTATGCCAGATAAATTAAACCTTTATAGTGATATAGGGAATATCATTGCATTAAAGCAACGTGCCAAGCTGAGAAACATTAAATTAAATGTCAGAAATGTAAATGAAACTGAAGGTGTAACATTAGATGACTGTGATATTTTCTTTATCGGTGGTGGTAGTGACAGAGAACAATCATTAGCTACTAAAGAACTAAGTAAAATTAAAGAAAAATTAAAAACTGCAATTGAAGACGGTATGCCAGGCTTAACAATTTGTGGCGGTTATCAGTTTTTAGGCAGTAAATATATTACACCTGATGGTACAGAATTAGCAGGTTTAAACATTTTAGACTTTTATACTAAATCACAAACTGACCGACTGACTGGTGATATAGTAATTGAAAGTGAGACATTTGGTACAATTGTTGGTTTTGAGAACCATGGTGGAAGAACGTATCATAACTTTGGTACGCTAGGTAAAGTCGTGCATGGTTTTGGTAATAATGATGACGATGCTAAAGAAGGGATTCATTATAAAAATTTATTAGGTACTTATTTACATGGCCCAATTTTACCTAAAAATCATGAAATAACGGATTATTTATTGGAGAAGGCATGTGAGCGAAAGGGTATCCCGTTCGAGCCGAAACAATTAGATAATACGGAAGAAGAAGCGGCAAAGCAAGTTATTGTCGACCGTGTTTCAAAGTAACAGGTATAGCATAATCCTATTCTTATAGGTTTAATAAAGATATAACTAAAACTGCCAATACAGTGCATGCACTGTATTGGCAGTTTTTATATGAAAATTTTGTGTTTTGATTTGATGATTTCTTAGAAACAATCATTTAACCAGTGACTAAACGAGGTCTATCACGTTATCAGGTACTTTAGCAATGTACTAAATATAATAAACAAAGTCTAGACGATTACCAATAAAGACTTTAAATGAACCTTGTTTTTGAAACTGAATGACAAGAAGAGTAAAGTGTTTGAAAACGATTGCAAAAATTTAGGCAAATCGATGATCTAATATACGATAAATTAATAATATTTCGTAAATAATATGGCTCTTTATTTGATTGTCATCAAATTCATCTAACCCTTTAACAGATGCTTTTAACACGGAAGCAGCACGTCGTTGTCTTTCGAAATGTCCGGTTTTATGAATTTCACTAATACTGTGTGCAATATTAAGTATTGCAAGACGTTCCTCGCAAGTAAACACTTCATATGTATCCTTAGGTAAATAAACAAGGTTAGAAAGATGTGTGATAAATAATCTGTTGGTGTGTGAGCGTGTCGTTAATGATTTAAGTCTGATCCATTCATCGTCATGATGTTTATGGTAACTGAGTTCGTCTTTTTGATAGGATAGCAGTGTTTCTACCTTTTGGTTTAAATCTAACAATGCGTTCAATTGATTAAAGGGTGCTCCTTTAGTAAACTTCCCAAGTAACAGTTGTTTCATGCGTGTGTTGAATAAATCATACATCAAAGATTCCGTTAAATTAATATTGTCTTCAAGTTGATCATAGTACTTGGGTGGTAAGATGATGAAGTTGACTAACCCAGCAGTGACCAATCCGATAATGGCAGTCAATAAACGCGAAAAGAAATTGAAATAGTATGCTTCATGTATACCTGGAATCATCGCCATCGCTGTAAGCGTTGCTACTGTGGTACCAACATGTAAATTAAGTTTAGTACATAAAATAATAGTAAATGTTGCACTAAAGGCGTATGAAAATGGCGACTGGTCACCAAAGATAAAGGTGAATACAACAGAAAATAATGCACCTATTACAGTTGCAGGCAAACGCTTGTAGCCTTTTTTTAATGATGCTTTAGCAGTTGGTTCTATTGTTACGATAGCTGTTAATATTGCGAAAATAGGATTTAAATCTAAGGCTAAACAAAAAAATGCAGTTAAAAATGTAGCTAAACCTGTTTTAATTGTTCTTGCACCGATAATACGTTTATACCAATTATCATTCATTAACAAAACTCCTAGTAGATTAAAAAATCAAACGTAGTATATAAACAAAAGTTGCCGTATGATTCATTCAAGTATAGTGTTAAACTGTACTTGTTGAATTTTTCTAATTTATTATATCAAAAAAAATCTGCTATAATAAGAAAGAATATAAATTTTAAAAAGGAACGGGATAAAATGATTGTAAAAACAGAAGAAGAATTAATTGCGTTAAAAGACATTGGTTACATCTGTGCTTTAGTTCGCGACAAAATGCAAGCTGCTACAGTACCTGGTATCACAACTAAAGAATTAGATGATATTGCAAAGGATTTATTTGAAGAACATGGTGCAATTTCTGCACCTATCCATGATGAAAACTTCCCGGGGCAAACATGTATTAGTGTAAATGAAGAAGTTGCTCATGGTATACCTGGTAAACGCACAATTAAAGAAGGCGACTTGGTAAATATAGATGTTTCTGCATTAAAGAATGGTTATTATGCAGATACTGGAATTTCATTTGTAGTCGGTGAATCAGATAATCCATTAAAGCAAAAGGTATGCGATGTGGCTTTAGAAGCATTTGAAGCGGCAATGACAAAGGTGAAACCAGGCACGAAATTAAGTCAAATCGGGAAGGCTGTACACGCAACAGCACGTAAAAATGATTTGACAGTAATCAAAAACCTAACGGGGCATGGTGTTGGCCAATCATTACACGAAGCACCAAACCACGTAATGAATTATTATGATCCAAAAGATAAAACATTATTAAAAGAGGGCACTGTAATAGCAGTAGAGCCGTTTATTTCAACAAATGCTACATTCGTAACAGAAGGTAAAAATGAATGGGCATTTGAAACAAAAGATAAAAGTTTTGTTGCACAAATTGAACACACAGTGATTGTGACAAAAGATGGACCTGTTTTAACTACTAAAATAGATTAAAAGGTGTTTCGGTCTAAAGTCCTAATATAAGATGGTTCCGGAGCCTATTACAATGGCTCCGGATATTTTTTATAATAGAATCTAATCAAGCATGAGGTGATTCTATGAATTATATTACGTTATATTTAGAAAAAGTTACGAGAAATACATTTTATAGCAGTTTAGTAGAATACAGAGATGCATTAGATAAAAAATTAAGAAGCATCGAATTATATATCAAATACTTAATTGAAAGAAAAGCATATTTAGAAGAATTAATTGACAGTTTAACTTTAACCTTAGAGAATAAATATATCGATAAAATAGAGGAAAAACATATTTATTGCGCTAAGGAAATCGATGATAATGAAATTGAAAATATTAAAAATAAATTAAATGGAATGGAAGCAGACTACGCGAGAATTGAAGCCGATTTATCACAGCAAGCTACAGAGAAAGCGAATGTAGAAACAGAATGTGATTTAATCGAACGTATTAGTTTAGTCGCTTGAAGAAAGGTGGCGAAACATGACTCATAAATATATATCAACTGAAATGTTGATCATATTTACAGCTTTAATGATCATAGCCAATTTTTATTACATTTTCTTTGAAAAGATTGGCTTCTTATTAGTGTTATTACTAGGGTGCATTTTAGTTTATGTAGGTTACTTATATTTTCATAAAGTAAGAGGACTATTGTCTTTTTGGATAGGAACATTATTTATTGCCTTTACATTACTCTCTAATAAATACACTATTATAATTTTATTTATCTTTTTAATTGTCTTAATTGTGAGATATATTATTTATAGATTTAAACCATTAAAAGTTGTTGCAACGGACGAAGATGTAGAGTCACCCGAGTTTATTAAGCAAAAATGGTTTGGTGAACAACGCACACCAGTTTATGTATATAAATGGGAAGATTTACAGGTTCAACATGGCATTGGTGATGTCCATATAGATATGTCAAAAGCAGCGAATATTAAGGAAAATAATACAGTTGTTGTGAGACATATTTTAGGTAAAGTACAAATCATTGTTCCGCTTAATTATAATATTAAATTAAATTTCACCACTTTATATGGTAATGCTTATATCAATGATAAGTCTTACAAAGTGGAAAACAATAATATAAAGGTTGAAGAACAGACTAAAGCTGAAAATTATGCTGTGAATATCTTTGTTTCAACATTCTTAGGTGATGTTGAGGTGATTTATAAGTGAATCACTATATAAGAGCGATTGGCTCGATGTTAATATTAGTTTATAGTACATTTTTTGCAATCTTTTTTATAGATAAAGTGTTTGTAAATATCATGTATTTCCAAGGCATGTTTTACACACAAATTTTTGGTATTCCAGTATTACTTTTTCTAAATTTACTAGTAATATTGTTATGCATCATTGTGGGTTCTGTTTTAGCTTATAAAATAAATCAACAAAATCATTGGTTACAAAACCAAATAGAACGTTCAATTGAAGGTCAAACAGTAGGGATTAATGACCAAAATATTGAGCTGTACAATGAAACAATCGAATTATATCAAACCTTAGTGCCACTTAATCAAGAGGTACATAAACTGCGTATGAAGACGCAAAATTTAACAAATGAGTCATACAATATTAATGACGTTAAGGTTAAAAAAATAATAGAAGATGAAAGACAAAGGTTAGCTAGAGAATTACATGATTCTGTAAGTCAGCAATTGTTCGCTGCGAGTATGATGCTTTCAGCTATTAAAGAATCGAACTTGGAGCCACCTTTAAACCAACAAATTCCAGTCCTAGAAAAAATGATTCAAGATTCACAACTAGAAATGCGTGCTTTACTCTTACATTTGAGACCAATTGGTTTAAAAGATAAATCATTAGGTGAAGGTATTAAAGATTTAGTCGTTGATTTACAAAAGAAAGTACCTATGAAGGTTGTACATGATATCGAAGAATTTAAAGTACCTAAAGGAATCGAGGATCATTTGTTTAGAATAACGCAAGAAGCTATTTCTAATACATTAAGACATTCTAAAGGAACCAAAGTTACGATTGAATTATTTAATAAAGAAGATTATCTTTTATTACGCATTCAAGATGATGGGAAAGGCTTTAATGTTGATGATAAATTAGAGCAAAGTTATGGGTTGAAAAATATGCGAGAACGTGCACTTGAAATTGGCGCGACTTTCCATATTGTATCGTTACCTGATGCAGGTACAAGAATTGAAGTGAAAGCACCGTTAAATAAGGAGGAGTCTAATGACGATTAAAGTATTATTTGTTGATGATCATGAAATGGTTAGAATAGGAATTTCAAGTTATTTATCAACACAGTCAGATATTGATGTGGTAGGAGAAGGTAAATCAGGAAAAGAAGCTATTGAAAAGGCACATGAACTACAACCAGATTTAATCTTGATGGATTTACTCATGGATGACATGGACGGTGTCGAAGCTACCGAGCAAGTTAAAAAGGACTTACCTCAAATCAAAGTAGTTATGTTAACAAGTTATATAGAAGATAACGAAGTATATCGAGCACTAGATTCAGGGGTTGATAGTTATATTCTAAAGACAACAAGTGCAAGTGATATTGCTGAGGCAATTAGGAAAACACATGCTGGTGAATCTGTTTTCGAAGCAGAAGTACTAGTGAAAATGCGTAATAGAATGAAACAACGTGCAGAATTGTATGAAATGTTGACAGAGCGAGAAATGGAAATCTTATTACTTATAGCTAAAGGTTATTCAAATCAAGAGATCGCGAGCGCATCACATATAACAATTAAGACCGTTAAGACACATGTTAGTAATATATTGAGTAAACTTGAAGTTCAAGATAGAACACAGGCTGTTATCTATGCCTTTCAACATAATTTAATTCAATAATAAAAAGGACAATCGATTATTTCGATTGTCCTTTTTATTATTAATTTTATATTTATACATTCTGTTGATTATTGATTTCTGCTAATGTTTGTTCTTCTGGTGTTTTACCGGCGATTACTTTTCGTTGATGCATAATTGCATTAATTTCAGCGCCAATAATGATAATAAAACCAGTAATGTATAACCAAAGCATTAATATGATAACCCCGGCGATACTACCGTATGTTTTAGAATAGTTGGCAAAATTAGAAATATAAATACTAAATAGGTAAGTCCCACCTAAAAATACAATTGTTGCAAAAATAGCACCAGGTATAACAGATTTCATTTTAATCTTCACATTAGGTGCTAATGTGTACAATACAACAAAAGCTATAAACACAATAATGAGAGGTAAAATAAATCTCACTAAGTTAAAAATAATCTTAACTTGTTCACCAAGACCGAGTGGACCAAATAGGAGTGCACCAATTTGCTGGCCGAATGTTGGTAAAATCATTGCAATTGGGAAGATAATAACCATTGCTAGTGTGAAAAGTACACTGAGTAATTTAGAGACGATAAAGTTCCTACTATCTTCAACATCGTATGCAACGTTAAATGAATTCATGATTGCGGTCATACCATTAGAAGCTGACCACAATGCCATTATTAAACCGATTGAAAGTAAGCCACTACTTGCGTTACCCATGATATCTCCAATGATAGATGATACTTGCGGTGCATAATCTGGTGGTACATGTTCTTTAATCATAGAACGAATCGTCGACTGTTTTATACCTACCATAGGAACTATAGACAATAAGAATAGTAACATTGGAAAAAGTGATAGCATAAAGTAATATGATAATTGTGCAGATAGACCTGATGCATCATCTTTACCAATACGATAAATTAAATATGAGAAAAAATTAGAATCCTTGGTATACTTTACAGGTTTATTAATTCGAGATACAAAAAATGTTTGATTTTCTTTCTTTGCTGACTTTGATTTGAATTGATCAGGTGTAATATAAGTTCGATCACGTTTCGATTTACTTTTATGTTCATTTTGAGTATGTGTTTCTTGTTCTTCCTCTTTAATTTCATTAAGGAATTCAGAAGTACTTCGTTTTTGTTTAGACATATCAAAGCTCCTTATGTATTATATTTTCATATACCACTTTAATATACTGTAAAAATTGTTTTTGGTAAATATGTGTTACGTGATTCTTTCTATAAAACTCTAATTTATCTTTTTTAAAAATATTGTTGAGACTTTTGATTGTATAAAAAAACAATACCAGAGCAAATGCGCTCTAGTATTGTTTGCAAAGTAGTTAAATAAAGTTAACCATTTAAACGATTATTTTTACGGTCTACAAATGTATCCTTTGCATCCTTTAATGAACGTTCTAATTCTGGATTGTTGCGTCTAATTTCTTCAACTACATCTTTCCAATAAAGAACTTCATCTTTAATATTCCCAATTTTTGAAGGTTTTTGTGAACGATTACCTTCTTTAGCATCTTTAATTGATTGTTTTAACGATTGGCGTGTTGATTTATCTGCTAAAGTTATAGTGCCTCCAATCACAGCACCTAATAAAATTCCCGGTATTAATTTGTTTTGCATGTCGTGTTACCCCTCTCCTAAATTTGAATCTTTAAGTATAAAATCAATTAAATTATCACAAGATGATTGTACCATTTTATATACACCTTCGAAATTATTTGTATAGTATGGATCCGGGACATCTGTTTCCTCCATATCACTAAACTCTAATAGTTTAAACAATTGTCCTTTGATATTTGGGTTGATGTTACGTATGTTTTCTACATTACTTTGATCCATTGCAATGATATAATCGAAATCATCTGTAGATGTGAATAACTCACTAATCATTCCATCAATCGAAATATTATTTCGTGATAGTATGTCTTGCGTACCTTCATGTGGTGGTTCACCGAGATTCCATTTACCTGTACCTCGTGAATACACCTTTATGTCGGTAATGTTGCGATCTTGTAATCTTTGTCTCATGATGCCTTCAGCCATAGGTGAACGACAAATATTTCCAAGACAAACAAATGCTACTGAAATCATTGTGTACCTCCAAATTGTATAATCCTAATTCCCATTTTAAAGCTTTTTTAATCATTTCTAAAGGGCATTTATGATAAAAGTTTAACAAGATAGGTAATTTTGATAAAATAAAACGTAAAAAGAGGTGAGTACTGTGACAACAAGAAATGAACAAATGATTGAAGAAATTCGTGAAAAATTAAACTTGGTTAATCAAAGTTTAATTGATCCAGAAAAATATAAGACTGCGAATGAAGAAGAAGTGCAAGAAATCCATGAGTATGTTACTTCTAAAGATTCTTTTACTCCAAGTGAAACAGCGGCTATTGCAGATGCACTTGGGCAACTTCGCAAATAAACAAAGGAGCGTGTTAATATGACAAATTTACAAGATAAGTTACAGCAATATGCGCAATTACTCGTAAATGTAGGTATGAATATACAAAAAGGGCAACCGGTATTTATTCGTTCAAGTGTAGACGCATTAGAATTGACACATTACATAGTCGAAGCTGCTTATGAAAGAGGAGCTTCAGATGTTAAGGTTGAATATAGTGATGATCGTTTAACACGTTTGAAATTTGAACATGAATCGTTAGACCATTTTGAGAATAATGAAGTTAAAGCATATGAAGTAGAAAAAAGAATGGATTATGTTAATAGAGGTGCAGCAAATCTTGCGTTAATCACTCAAGATCCAGACTTATTGAACGGAATTGAAAATGATAAATTAGGAACTTTCCAACGTGCATATTCAATTGCGTATAAAGGCTATATGGAAAAAAGTCAGAAAAATGAATTTCCATGGTGTGTGGCCGCATATCCTTCTAAAGCTTGGGCGAAACGTGTATATCCTGAGTTAAATGAGGCTGATGCATATGAGAAATTTATTGATGAAGTGTTAGATATTGTTCGTGTAGATGGCAATGATCCGGTTGAAAATTGGAAAAATCATGTTGCTAACTTAAGTAAACATGCAGAAAAATTACAAAGTAAACAATATAAAGCGCTACAATATATATCTGAAGGCACAGATTTAGAAATAGGATTACCTGATGGCCATATCTGGGAAGACGCGACAAGCTATACAAGTAAAGGACAAAAATTTGTTGCCAATATTCCTACTGAAGAAGTGTTTACTGCACCACATAGAGCGAAAGTAAATGGTTATGTAACGAATAAACTGCCATTAAGCCATAATGGTAACATTATAGATGGCTTTAAACTTACGTTCAAAGATGGTGAAGTTATAGATTTTGAAGCAGCTCAAGGGGAAGCGGTATTAAGAGATTTATTAAATACTGATGATGGTGCCAAACGTTTAGGTGAAGTTGCATTAGTACCTGATGATTCCCCAATTTCAAATAGAAATACGATTTTCTATAATACGTTATTTGATGAAAATGCATCATGTCATGTTGCATTAGGTGCTGCATATGCATTTAACCTTCAAGGTGGTACAGAAATGACTACTGAAGAGAAAATAGAGAATGGACTAAATGATTCATTAATACATGTTGACTTTATGATTGGAAGTTCGGACTTAACAATATATGGCATTACACAAGATGGTAAAAAGGAATTAGTATTTGAAAATGGTAATTGGGCATAAATTCTAATAACTGAGATATAAACGATGATGAAAATTATAATGGGAAAAATTGAATTAAATCTTGTTTGTATAAATAATTTACAGATAGGTCATACGACTTAAAGAGGGGATATGAGTATATATGGGAAATCGAAAGAGTAAGCCAATGTCAGAAGGACGTAGTGTGAAGGCTTTACAAGTTTTTCCACAAGACACTAACCACCATCACACAATGTTTGGTGGAACTATGATGGCTAATATTGATCAAATTGCTGCTATTACAGCTATGAAACATAGTAATGCACAAGTGGTGACAGCGTCTACGGATTCTGTAGACTTCTTGAAGCCAATAAAAACAGGAGATGTTGTATCTTACGAAGCGATGGTCACATTTGCAGGCACATCATCTATGGAAGTATGTGTACAAATTATAATTGAAGATGTATTGAATAATGAACGTCATTTAGCAGCACTTAGTTTTTTAACATTTGTTGCATTGGATGATCAAGGTAAGCCTGTTGGAGTCCCAGACGTATATCCTGAATCTGAAACTGAAAAATGGTTCCATGATACGGCGCCTGCTCGCGTTAAACGACGTAAAGAACGTCGAACAGAGAGTAAAAACACAATAGAATTTTTGTCGAATGTACAAAAAATAGAATAAAGTATAGGTGTTAAATTCTTAAATGATGAAACTATCTACAGAACATTATTGTTTTGTAGGTAGTTTTTTTATATGTTGTGTTGTAAGTCATTGTTTCGTAAAGCTCATCAAAGGTTTTTGACCTTTAATGGGCTTGTTATTGCTCGCTCACCTAAGTGGATGGGTCGAGCCTTGGTCTTGGCACTCATCCTAATCCCTCAGGTGTCTCGAAAACAAGACGAAGTGCATATATGTCATTACTACAAAAAATAAGACACTTCGTATAATTTAATAAACATACTAAACTAAATTAACGAGGTGTCTTATTTATAAAAATTTTAAATATATCTCAATTAACTCGACCAATGGAAACTGTAATACTTATACCTAAATCCGACATCGCACCAATTATAAATTATTTAGTAGAAACAATTTCACAAAAATGAATGCAACCATTTCTATGGTGCTTCTTCTTATCATCCTAAAAGGATGTTAAAAGTCATCGAATTTATTTTAGTCTGTAAGACGAATGTCCCAGGCGCATGTAATGTATTCACTTATAAATACTTATTACATATGATTTTATGTCATTGAATATATACGGTGCATTTGACGTTCTTTTTCTTTAAAGTCAGTGTTAGGGTAA
Organism: Staphylococcus sp. 231237_7MaSpsaltlick; assembly: GCF_043107035.1. Lineage (NCBI taxonomy): Bacteria > Bacillati > Bacillota > Bacilli > Caryophanales > Staphylococcaceae > Staphylococcus > Staphylococcus sp. 231237_7MaSpsaltlick. The sequence goes on along the minus strand of NZ_JBICNX010000014.1, from coordinate 17,434 downwards.
TACATATTTTTTACTAATACATTTGGACCCAAACAACTAAATTCTGAACAATGACAATTTAATGATTGTGCTAAAGGTGTTTGTAACCATTGATTAAAGACATCTGGTAATTTATCTGATTTGATATTAGAAATAGTTCCATTTTCATCACCAAAGTCAGTCACAATGACATTACCAGTAAACACATTGACATTTAATCTGTTTCGTCCGTCAGGATCATTTCTCATAGTAACATTTTCAGTATCACGTAATCGTTGAAGTAATGCTTGGTCTTGTTCATCATTGATACAAGGGTAAATAGGCAATGTACCAAATAACATCCAAGTATTAGGATCACGAAAGTCTAATAAATGATGAATTGCTTTTTTCATATCAGCTAATGGTAAGACTTCTAATTGACTGGCAAAATCAGCAGGATACATCGGATGTATTTCATGGCGACTACATTTCATATCATTTACAATTTCTTGATGTATTTTTTCTAAATGGGGTAAGGTACTTTGGTTTAACATTGTTTCTGCAGATATAAACATACCTTGTTCAGACAATGTACGTGCATTAGTAATCATTTGATCGTATAACTTTAATTTAGCTTTGATTGGTGGTTGTTTTTCCATTGCTCCAAAGCCAACATCGGTGAATGTATCAATTGTTCCCCAATTGTGAGAGATGTGCATTACATCAATATATTCTGCAATGTCTAAATATCTATCTAATGGCAATGTTAAGTTTGAGTTCATTTGGACATAGATGCCACGATCGTAGGCATATTTTAACAATGGTTTAACAACATTTCTTATAGATTTTTTAGAGAACATTGGCTCTCCACCAGTAATTGACATCGTTTTGAGGTGTGGGATTTCATCTAATCTGCGATAAATCAAATCCATTGGTAATGGGTCAGGGTCCGTTGTTTGTAATGTATAGCCTACAGCACAATGACTGCAACGCATATTACATAAATTAGTTGTCGTAAATTCTATATTACTCAACGTCAATTGATTATGTGCCTGAATATCGTTATATGATTCCCAAGCGTCGTTAGTAATCGTGATAGGTTTTTTAGTATTCACACTAGTGTTTAGCATTATTAAAACTTCCTTCTTTTTGCTTTTCTATATTTAAATGAATTGATTAGCGGTTATCATGTACAGATTGAACATTTATCATTACTAATAGCTACTTATAATGAATTAAATTATATGTAGTAATCATTATAGGTATATAAATGATTATGATAATAGTACTAATTCTTCTATTTTACTATAAATATTATTCAGACTATACCTATTTTTGTCAAATTCATGTTAGGATTAACATATCTTATATAAAGGAGTTCCTTACAAAATGAATGAAAACCAAACAATTGATCAAATTAAAACAAGATTAGAAAAATTCATTGATGACATTGATCATGTAAACCCTGATGAGGTTAGAGTGGAAGATATTGATGAATGGATCGGACTTTTAGATCAATTAGAGGAAAAAGTTAAAACAGTATCTAAATCAAATGATCAATAGTATCTATAGGTATTCAGATTTGTTTAATAATGTTTAAAACACTTTACTTTTGTCTATATAAAATATAGAACATAAAAGAGAAAGGTGATATTACATGGCTAAAAAAGTAGCAGTTATTGTAACTGATGAATTTGAAGATATTGAATTAACAAGTCCACAAGAAGCAATTGAAGAGGCTGGTCATGAAGTCGTTATTATTGGTGATGAAGCAAACAGTGAAGTCGTTGGGAAACATGGCGCAAAAGCCACTGTTGATTTAAGTATTGCTGATGCAAAACCGGAAGACTATGATGGTTTATTAATCCCAGGTGGCTTCTCACCAGACCATTTACGTGGTGATTCTGAAGGTAGATACGGTACATTTGCTAAGTACTTCACTAAAAATGACGTGCCAACATTTGCTATATGCCATGGTCCACAAATCTTAATTGACACAGATGATTTAAATGGTCGTACACTTACTGCTGTATTAAATGTACGTAAAGACTTATCTAACGCTGGTGCGCAAGTAGTCGATGAATCAGTAGTAGTTGATAAAAATATCGTAACAAGCCGTACACCAGACGATTTAGACGATTTCAATAGAGAAATCGTTAATCAACTAAATGACTAGTTATAACGTAAACACAGTGCTTGATAATTATTTAAGTCATCAACTTTAAATCATTTTGAGTCTGGGACATAAATACCCAGCATTAAGCCCATCAAAGATTTTTAATCTTTGATGGGCTTGTTATTGCTTGCATACCTTGATACCTTGGGGTTAGGTCGACCCTCGGTCTCGACACGCATCCTACTCCCTCAGGTAACTCGCAGACAAAACGCAGTTCTTATATGTTATTACTACAAAAAATAAGACACTTTATAATGAAGTAATTGAGACAGAAATTATCACTGAGGTAAACTAAGAATTGAAAAACGAGTTAAGTAATGAAGAATTAAGTAAAATTACAAAGCATTTATCAGTAAAAATCATTGATTTTATTTTAGCCTGAAAGACAAATGTCCTAAACTGTTTTATTAATCAATTTGATTAAAGCAAAAATGTTATTTTCTATTTAATAGTAGAGAGTGACATTTTTTTATTTGCTCACTATGCGAAAATAACTATTTATTTGAAGCTTTTTAAAACTTGGTATTGAGATATTCATACACCTTGCGACTGATTTTTGTACTTTCTTGTAGATAAACGTTTAAACTCTTGTTAAACTCACTTATAATATAATGAGAGCAATATAAAGGAGCTGCCGCATGAAAAGAAGCGATCGTTACAAGCAATCCACAATGCAGTCAAAAGAGAAAAATTATAATCAGCCCTACCATAACACTTATGTTCAACCGGTGAGTAAACCACAGAAAAAGAAAAAAGGTAGGGGGTTAATATTCAAAATATTATTACCAATCGTATTAATCTTCGCAATTTTTATAGGTGTTATGTATGCCTTATCTTTGCAAGCAAATGTTGATGATTTAAAGAGTATAGAAGATAAATCAAGTTATGTATCTGCTGCAGACATGCCTGACTACACTAAAGGTGCATTTGTAGCAATGGAAGATGAACGTTTTTACAAACACCATGGCTTTGATTTCAAAGGTACTTCTCGAGCATTATTTTCAACTTTAAGTGACAATAACGTTCAAGGTGGTAGTACATTAACACAACAAGTTGTTAAAAATTATTTTTATGATAACGAACAATCCATCACTCGTAAAATTAAAGAATTGTTTGTAGCGCATAGAGTTGAAAAGACATATGATAAGGATCAAATTTTAAGTTTTTACGTAAATAATATTTACTTTGGAAGTAATCAATATACAGTTGAATCAGCCGCTAATCATTATTTTGGTACAACAACGAATAAGAATAATTCAAATTTACCGCAAATTACTGTATTACAAAGTGCAATGTTGGCGAGCAAGGTGAACGCACCTAGTGTGTATGATTTAAATGATATGTCAGATAATTTTATTAATAGAGTTAAAGTTAATTTAGAAAAGATGAAACAGCAAAACTATATTACTGAAGAGCAATATCGTACAGCTATTGAACAATTAGGCGTATAAGTAGAAACTCAACATCTCTCACGTAGATGTTGAGTTTTTTGTATCAATAATTTCAATATATAAAATTGTAATTTATAATAGGATAGGTGGAACAGTATATATAGCTAATGAGGTAATATTTTTTTGAAATAAAGCTTAAAAAAACATTATAATAGTCACTATAATTCCATTCATATGTGATATAAGTTATTCTTATTAAGTGGAGTGAGTAAAATGCCGAAAATCACAAAAATAGAAGTGCAAAAAAACAATAAAGAACGATTCAATTTATACTTAGATGAAGCATTTGAAATGGGAATAGATGTTGATACTTTTGTCCAATTCAATTTGAAAAAAGGTCAAATCTTAGAAGCGAGTGATATGGAAAAGATTCAAAAATACGAGTCATATCGACAGGCTTTAAATGCAGCAATACAATACCTTTCTTATAGAAAAAGAACTGAATTTGAAGTGCAACAATATCTAGTTAAGAAAGAATTTTCTGAAATGGTAATAGCTAAAGTAATTGATTATTGTCATAAAGAAAAGTTAATTGATCATAATGATTTTGCAAATAGTTTAAAAAATACAATGATTTTGACTACTGACAAAGGTCCTGGGGTATATAAACAGAAGTTGCATCAATCTGGTATTGAAAAATCAATTATAGATGAATATGGCCAACTTTATGAAGCGGAACAACCTTTGGAAGATATTCTGAAATTAGCTAATAAAATTTGGAATCAAAAAAAGGGACCAAGTATTAAAAGAAAAGAAAAATTAACGCAATCATTATTACAAAAAGGCTATTCCTTTGAAAAGATAAAAGAAATTATGTCTGAAATGGATTTTTCACAATCTGAAGAAGAGGTTGATCTATTAATACAGAAAGATTTAGAAAAAGTTTATAATAAAAATGCAAGAAAATATACGGGTAGTCAATTGATCAATAAGACAATAGAAGGTCTTATGAGAAAAGGTTATACCTATGATAAAATCAAGTCAAAGTTAGAAGAGAGTGGTATCAATAGTGGAACAGAAGAAATTGAGTGAGATGAGTGAAATTGAATTAAGACATGAAATTCAAGGTTATAAAGAAAAAATGAGAAAAGCTGAGATGAATGGCATTTTAAATGAATATGACGTCTATCAAAGTAAAGTCATTGTGGCCGAAAGCTATTTAGTTGATAGAACTAAAATAGAAATAGGCAAAATTTATAAATTAAATGATGGTACAGATAGTTATTTTAAGGTGGAACGTCTAAAGGGCATATTTGCATGGGGATTTAGAATTAATAGTTCAGAACCTGAAGAAGGATTGCCAGTAGCATTATTAAAATTGTAGAAGGATGACGATAGAATGGGTAGTTCAATTATTTTAAAGTTACTTAATGTAACGCATTATTATAGAAATAAACAATCTAAAAAATGGTATCTACCTTTTGGTTATGATGCTGAAGATATAGAATTGAATAATATTAACCTACATATCTATCAAGGTGAGGCATTAGGTATTATTGGTGAACCAGAATCTTCTAAAGAACGTGTCGGTCGTATTTTGAGTGGTGAAATTAAACCTGATAAAGGTAAGGTTGTAAGAAAGACTGATTTATTTTATGCAGATATGCAAGATAGGTCGATGCAAGATAATACTGTACTTGATTATGTGAAAAATGCGGTATTATTATTTCCATATAAAGCATCTGAACATAAAGTAGAACAGATTTTAAAATATGCTCATTTAACAGAAGCGGAAACGACGAAGATAAATGAACTAACGGATGAAGCTTATGCGCGTCTATTATTTACGTTGGCGCGTACATCTAATGCTAATATTCTTATCTTTAACCAAGTTATCTCACATTTGGATGAGACATTTTTTGAGCGTGCAATTGAATTAACGGATGAATACATAAGCAAGAGTTTAACTATGGTCATGATAGAGGATGATGTCGAGCGTGTTGCAAGAACGAGCAATTATATAGCTTGGTTCTCACATGGTCAATTAAGAAAGGAAGGCTCGCTGAAACAAGTCCTACCGCTTTATAGAGATCATGAAATTGATCGTACTTCTTTAGAGACAGCTGAGGAAAAAGAAAATTTTGATGTGGATTGGAAAAAGTCTAGGGCACGTATACCTGAATTAACATATAACTTTAGACGCGTTGAACGTTATAATCATGTAAGACCACCAGTTTCGTTTTATAGATTTTGGAGTTTAATCAGTATATTTTTAATAGGGCTGATCATAATGGCTCTTTTAATGTTCAATGACATTGGTAAATTAAATATTAACCAAAATATTGATCAGTCTACAATTCAAAACCAACATAAAAACCCATATGAAGAAAAGCTAGCATATGGAATAGTACTTGCTGATTCTGTGAAATTAGATAGCATGCAGAATACTGCTGCAAAGACAGTTGCTAAATATGGATTTGTTACCATAACAGGAGAAAATACAAAATATTACCGTGTGGTAGTAGACAACAAGAATTATAGAATAGCGAAAAACAAATTACGTTATTTTGATCCAGCAGGTTTGTTTGAATCACATAGTTTTAAAAGTATAGCACCATATATGCATAAAAATTATAGTAACTATAATGAATTTTTTAACAGTCATTTACATAAAAAGCATGGCAAAGTGACAGATTCGTTAGTACCAGAAACTGATAAAGATAATCGATTTGTTGTACCAATTGTACAACAGCCTATAGCAATGATTTTCAATGATCAAAATAAATTAACAGGCTTTACTATTCCGATAAAGGATAAAGATAAATTGAAAAAGAAATTTGATATTGAAGGTGACTTCTGGATTACTAAATCAGGTGACGGTTACTATATGGCAGATTTAAAAAATAATAAATGGTTATATATTGAATTGTAGGTGTGAATAATGATAGATAGTTTGATTAATTTTTATAAAAATATACCATATCTGTTAAAACATGTTTTGGTACGTTTTAAAGAAAGATGGATATGGTTTGTTGCGCCATTCGTTGCTAGCATTATTATCTTATTTATTATGATGTTGGTATTTAAAATGAATAACACTGAAGAAATAAAACAAGCGCGTGCGTATTATCGATTAGCAGCACTTACAAGCTTTTCTTTTATGTGGATAACGATTTACCAAGTTTATTTGATTTATAAGAAAGATTACTTCATTAGTAAGTTATATAATATAAATCCGATTTTCCAAAATATTATTATTACTATAGCGTCTAGTATCTTAATGTTTATTTCACTCATTATTATCATTTTTGCGACGCCAGTTAATATAGAAAGCTCTGTTATTTCCACATTATATTATGTGATTATGGCTTTAATATTCATGGTTGTTGTATCAACTATTATGGGTTTAATTTCTATATTAACAACGAAATTAAATTTAATATATTACATTATTTCAGCGATAACATTTTTTATTGTGCCAATTATTTTTATTCCAACTACAAATGAAGGTATTGTGACACATATTTTAATGTTAAACCCGGTATATTATCTTATTGAGGGCGTTTCCCAGTCTGTCGTTTTAGGTGCGTTGAGTTTAAATAATTTGCCATATCATATTTACTTCTATTTATTTATTGGATTGTTATGTGTCATTATATATGCTTTGTATCGTACAATTGCTAATAAAAAATATATATTTTTCGCACGTAAACAACAAAAAATAGCTAGCCAAACTGAAATTAATGATGAAGATTCTGAAGCAGTTCAAAATTCAAATCCTTCTTAATAGATACGTAATTAAAAAATAACCCTTAGCTATCATTGTCAACGACTTAGACAAGATAGTTAAGGGTTATTTTAATTGCAAAATCTAACTTAGCATTCTAAACAAATTTCAAATTGTTATTTTGCAAAAAGTTTTTTTTGCAGTTTATCTTCACTAAATACCCAACCAATATAGGAATGATCGATAGTATTATCCGAATCTAGATGTGCAATGGCAACAAAGGAATAGTGTCCGTTTTTTAAATAACGTAAATCAATCAAACGAATTTCAGTAGTACCATCATCATTTTTAGTCGCTTGCCAACGATAAATAGAAGAAAAGTTTAGAAAAGTTTTAATGTTTTTATCGTTTTTTACATAATCCATTAAATCGTCACTTGGAAAAGGATGACGTTTTGATTTATCACTAAATACAATATTTCTACTAAAACTTCGACCAACGTAATCATATGACTCTGTTTGAATAGCCACGCGCCACTCAAAAAATTTCATTGTTGGTGCCACGAAAACTTTGACCGGTTGATGCTCTTGTTGTATCTGTTGCAGTGCACGTTTTTTAATAATTGCTTGCATTCGAAACCGAATTATATAATATATAACAAGTACGCCAATTAAAGGGAAAAACACAGCAAAAGGATGTAATCCAATTACCCAAAGTGCAATGCCAATACACCATATTACAAAAATAATTGGATCGAATGTATTAATGACGCTAAGTTGAATCCATTTATTCGTAATAGGTCTCAATGCTTGTGTACCATATGAGTTGAATATATCTACAAATACATGTAAAAAAACTGCGAGTTGCGCCCATAACCATATATGAGTGATATCAACATTTTTAAAGAAAGTGAAAATAAATAATGCTATTAATAGAGGCCATAATATTGTAAAAGGGATTGAATGTGTGATACCTCTATGATTTGATATATAAGTTGCATTATCTTTTAACTTTAGCACTGTATCACCGTCAGGAATGAGGGAGCCAACTACTAAAGTTGTTGCAGTTGCTGCAAAAGACCCAGCCATTGCAGGATCTTGAGTTGCTAAAGCGGTTAAGCCTATGCCCATGACAATATGTGTAGCTGTGTCCATAATGTTTCACTCATTTCGTATCAATGTTACATTTATTATAATCGAATTTTTAAAATAATAAAAATATCCCAACTAATTAAAAGAAAAAAATTACGTGAAAAATAGAAAGAGATGTGTGTGATGTTTAAAGAAAATGAATTTAAAACGAATTTAGTTACATGGTTTGATGAAAATCAACGTGAAATGCCTTGGAGAGAAACATCCAATCCATATTATATATGGTTGAGCGAAGTGATGTTACAACAAACACAAGTAAAAACAGTTATAGATTATTATCTTAGATTTACGAAAAGGTTTCCCACAATTGAAGATTTAAGTAACGCACATGAAGATGATGTATTAAAATACTGGGAAGGATTGGGCTACTATAGTAGGGCTAGAAATTTTCATACAGCAATTAAAGAAGTCGCTGATAAATTTCAGGGGAAAGTGCCTGATGACCCACAACAATTTGCCGATTTAAAAGGTGTAGGACCATATACACAAGCTGCGGTTATGAGCATTGCATTTAACCAACCATTGGCGACGGTTGATGGAAATGTCTTTAGAGTTTGGTCTAGGTTAAATAATGATTACAGGGATACCAAATTACAGTCAACAAGAAAAGCATTTGAACAAGAATTATTACCATATGTACAAAATGAATCTGGTACATTTAATCAAGCTATGATGGAATTAGGGGCACTCATTTGTACACCTAAATCGCCTCTCTGTCTATTTTGTCCGGTTCAAACACAGTGTGAAGCATTTGAGAAAGGGACAGTATTGGAATTACCTGTCAAAACAACAAAAGTAAAGAAAAGACATATAAAGCAACATGTTTATATCGTGAAAAATGAAAATAATGAATATTTAATTGAACAACGAACACAAAAATTACTTAATCAAATGTGGGAATTTCCAATGTATGAGGCTGAAAGCAATGAAAGTATACAGCAAACGTTAGGACAGGAGATTTCATTTAATGAAAAGCCTGTATATACATTAAAACATCAATTCACTCACATTACATGGGATATATCAGTGTTTGTTGCCGAATCAACGATAACAAAAAATTCACTTGTATTACCTGAAAATATGACCTGGATGAAACTTACAGATAAAGCATCATATAACTTTCCAGTAAGTATGACTAAAATTTATAATCATATTTGTCAGTCAGAGTAGGTCTAAACTCGTTGCAAGAAACAAAGATATGTTATAATTTAACTTGTGAAATCTAAGAAAAGGTGGTGTGGAGCATGGTTAAAGAATCCATACCTAAAGAAGGACAGACGATAAAGATTCAAAGTTATAAACATGATGGTAATATTCATCGTGTGTGGTCTGAAACTACTATATTAAAAGGTACGGATCATGTTGTAATCGGTGGAAATGATCATACTTTGGTCACTGAAAGCGATAGTAGAACATGGATAACGAGAGAACCAGCGATTGTTTATTTTCATTCTGAATATTGGTTTAATGTGATATGTATGTTTAGAGAAGATGGTGTATATTACTATTGCAATCTTTCGTCACCCTTTGTGTGTGATGAAGAAGCGTTAAAATATATCGATTATGATTTAGACATAAAGGTTTATCCAAATGGCAAATATCATTTGCTAGATGAAGATGAATATGAACAACATATGAAACAAATGAATTATTCATCTGATATTGATGAAATATTAAGACGTAATGTCGATATTTTACAACAATGGATAGAACAAAAGAAAGGACCTTTTGCTCCCGACTTTATCAAAGTGTGGCGTGAAAGATATAAGAAAGTAAGAAATTATTAAGCATATTTAATGAGATAAGTTAGATAATCATTTATAGTAATATAGGTATGTCTTACAAAATGTAGTTATGCTATATTTTGTGAAAAATATAACTGTAATCGCTAGCGTAATGATTAACTAACTAAGATAATGCGTTTACAACAGCCTTAGTTGAATTTCAACTTGGGCTGTTTCATTTGTAATAATATTTTTGGGGGGAAATGTATTATGATTCGCAGATATTTAAAGTTTGTGCAACCATATAAATGGCGAATCATTGCTACAATTATTATTGGTATTATTAAATTTGGTATCCCTATGTTAATTCCGTTATTAATTAAATTTGTTATTGATGATGTAATAAATAACGGTGACATATCGACACCAGAAAAATTCACAAGATTATCTATTGCTCTGGGTATAGCAGCATTTATTTTTGTGATTGTCAGACCACCAATAGAATTTTTAAGGCAATATTTGGCACAATGGACAAGTAACAAAATTTTGTACGATATTAGAAAGAAATTATATAACCATTTGCAAGCATTGAGCGCTCGTTTTTATGCTAATAACCAAGCAGGACAAGTTATTTCAAGGGTGATTAATGATGTAGAACAGACAAAAGATTTTATACTTACTGGCTTAATGAATATCTGGCTAGACTGTATAACAATTGTGATTGCACTCAGTATTATGATGTTTTTAGATGTGAAATTAACATTGGCAGCAATCGTAATCTTCCCGTTCTATATTCTAACTGTTTATTTTTTCTTTGGCCGTTTGAGAAAGTTAACACGTAAGAGATCTCAAGCACTAGCAGAGGTTCAAGGATTTTTACATGAACGAGTTCAAGGTATGTCTGTCATTAAGAGTTTTGCTATTGAAGATAATGAAGAGAAAAATTTCGATAGACATAATAGACACTTTTTAGATCGTGCGTTTAAACATACTAGATGGAATGCCTACTCATTTTCAGCAATTAATACTGTGACAGATATTGGTCCAATTATCGTAATCGGCGTGGGTGCGTATTTTGCGATTACAGGAAATATTACAGTTGGTACTTTGGCTGCATTTGTGAGTTACTTAGAACAACTATTTGGACCGCTTCGTCGATTAGTTTCTTCATTTACAACATTAACTCAAAGTTTCGCGTCTATGGATCGCGTATTTCAATTAATGGATGAAGGCTACGATATAAAAAATAAAAAAGGCGCATTACCAATTGAAATTAAAAAAGGTCATATTGAACTAGATCATGTTAGTTTCAAATATAACAGTGATGAATCTACTATATTAAATAATATAAATCTTGATATTAAACAAGGTGAAACAGTAGCATTTGTTGGTATGAGTGGTGGAGGTAAATCAACCTTAATTAATTTGATACCAAGATTCTACGATGTTTCTGATGGTGAAATTCGTATTGATGGTACAAATATTAAGTCGTATCTTACGGGTAGTTTAAGAAATCAAATAGGTTTAGTGCAACAAGATAATATATTATTTTCTGATACAATCAAAGAAAATATTTTACTTGGGCGACCAGATGCAACTGATGAAGAAGTGATAGCAGCGGCTAAAATGGCGAATGCTCACGACTTTATCATGGATTTATCTGAAGGATATGACACTGAAGTTGGTGAAAGAGGCGTAAAATTATCAGGTGGTCAGAAGCAAAGAGTTTCAATTGCACGTATATTCTTGAATAATCCACCAATTATCATTCTAGATGAAGCGACAAGTGCATTAGATTTAGAAAGTGAAGCCATTATTCAAGATGCGTTAAATGTATTAAGTAGAGATCGTACAACGTTAATTGTGGCTCATAGATTATCTACCATTACACATGCTGATAAAATTGTGGTTATTGAAAATGGAGAAATTGTTGAAGTTGGTAATCACGAAACCTTATTGAGTAAAAAAGGTGCGTACGAACATTTATACAGTATACAAAATCTTTAACAATATATAGTAGAAACCCCAAACACTAATAGTTAAGTTAGTGTTTGGGGTTCTTTTGTTATAAGTCAAAATCTTCTGCCTCAATATCAATTTCATTGTCATTACGATGATAAGAAAAGAAACTGATACGCAATCGGTCGAGATGTTCGAGTATATATCGGTATTCTTCGATTGCTGCAATGATTTGCATTATATTTGCATATGAATATTCTGTTTGATAAGGCGATTTAATAATTTCCTTTTGAAAGGCATCCATTAAATCTTTCTTTTGTGGATTTTCAATTTGACTATCTAGTTGACCTACATCATATCTTGCTCTTTTGGATAGACTGACAAATATTTGCTCATGATATGCAATAAGCGTATCAATTTCTAACTTTATTTGTAGTAATAATTCGTGGTTGAGATTGTGCAAGTCATTTTGATAGCGATTCATTCTCTTTAATACTTCATACGCTTGTCTAGTACTACGAACGACTTCTTTAAATAGTATCTTCTTCCTATTTTGTGAAAAGACGTGCTTCTTGGTCCATGGATTTTCCTCTTCGTAATAGCCAAATACCTGTTCTAATCTATTGATACGCTTACTAATCAATCCTCTATCTTCTTTAATGTTCTGATATTCAGAAGTATCATTCAAGACTAATTTAAACCACACGAATATGTCAGAGCATATGTTTTGAGAATTATAGTATATTTTCGATTCGAATTTTGGTGGTAAAAATAACAGATTAACAACAGATGAACTTAAGACGCCAATCATAACAAGTACGAAACGATAAAATGCAGATATATAAAAGTTTCCAGTGTGCTGTCCCATAATTATCAATGCTGTCACACTCGCTAAAGTCGCCACATGTGCGAGGTTAAATCGGAATAATATAGCTATTAATAAGATGACAGTGACTCCTAATATGACTACATTATTACCAAATACTGTAACCATAGCTACAGCTAATAAAGCTCCTACTACATTACCAAGTGCTTGTTCTGATACAATCTTTAACGATCGATAGACACTTGGTTGCATTGCGACTACTGCACTGACACCAGCAATTGCTTTTAATCCAGCTTCATTAGGTAGTAGAGAAGCGATAAACAAAGCAAGTATAATAGCTATACCTGTTTTGAGAATACGAGCTCCTAATTTCAAATGTACCGCTCCTTCATCATAAAATATTATTTTTTATTTATACTTGTTATACAACGATTGTCGATAAAATTCAAGTTTATTTCATTTGGCTAAATGCATAGTCAGCAGCAGCTAAAGTTTGGTCAATTTCTTTTTCAGTATGTTCTGTAGTTAAGAACCATGCCTCAAATTTGGAAGGTGCTAAATTAATCCCTTGATTCAACATTAATTTAAAGAATTTTGCAAAGGCTTCTCCATCTGAATTCTCTGCTTGATCATAGTGTGTTACTTTTTCATCTGTAAAATAGAGTGTCAATGCGCCATAGACTCTATTTACTGTTGCAGTAATGTTATGTTTACTAATTAATTCATTTAATCCATCTTCTAATCTTTTACCTAAATTATCAAGGTGTTCATAAACACCATCTTGTTCAAGAACTTCTAATAAAGCTATGCCAGCTTTCATTGAAAGAGGGTTACCTGCCATTGTACCAGCTTGATAAGCAGGGCCTAAAGGTGCAACTTGCTCCATAATGTCTTGTTTACCACCATATCCGCCGATAGGAAGTCCGCCTCCGATGATTTTTCCAAAAGCCGTTAAATCAGGATAAACTTTATATAAATCTTGGGCGCCGCCATAATGGAATCTAAATGCTGTGATAACTTCATCATAAATTACTAAACTACCATTATTATGTGTAAGTTCATTAACTTGTTCTAGGAAACCTGGTTTTGGTTCCACCATACCAAAGTTTCCAACTATTGGTTCAACTAATACACAAGCTATATCATCTCCCCAATATTCCAATGCTTCTTTATATGATTCAATATCATTGTAAGGAACTGTAATTACTTCCTTTGCAACACTTTCAGGAACACCTGCAGAGTCAGGGGAACCTAATTGGGATGGCCCACTACCAGCAGCTACTAATACTAGATCTGAATGTCCATGATATTGACCAGCAAATTTCACAATTTTATTACGCTTAGTATATGCACGAGCTACTCTGATTGTGGTCATCACAGCTTCTGTTCCAGAATTAACAAATCTTATTTTTTCTAAAGAAGGAATTGCATCGCGTAATTTTTTAGCAAAATCAATTTCTAGTTCTGTAGGGGTACCATATAACACACCAGAAGCAGCCTGTTCTTGAATTGCTTTAGTAATATGTGGATGTGCATGACCAGTAATGATAGGTCCGTATGCCTGTAGATAGTCAATATATTTATTTCCATCAACATCAAATAAGAAAGGACCTTGTCCAGAACGCATCATTACAGGAGCGCCACCTCCAACGGCTTTATATGAGCGAGAAGGTGAGTTCACCCCTCCTAATATATATTCATTAGATGCTTGTTGAAGTCTTTCACTTTCAGTAAAATTCATTAATATCAACCTCTTTTAATTTAATATTTTCGCCTATTATCGTATCATAAAATTAATAATAAACAGAATAGGGTGAGTTTGATGTTGAAAAAAGGCGATATATTTCCACAATTTAACTTAGAAAATCAAAATGGTGAAGTTATTTCTAATGAAACAATTAAAGGTAATAAGACAGTACTTTACTTCTATCCAAGAGATAATACACCTACTTGTACTACGGAGGCTTGTGACTTTAGAGATAACTTGGCTAGCTTTAATGAACTAGGTGTTAATGTATTTGGTATTAGTGGTGATAGTAAGAAAAAGCACCAAAACTTTATTGAAAAATTAGGGTTAAATTTTGATTTGCTAGTTGATGAAGATTTCCAATTATCCAAAGCTACAGGTGTTTATCAATTGAAGAAATCATTCGGTAAAGAATCTATGGGAATTGTTCGAACAACATTTATATTAGATGAAGAAGGAAAAGTCATAGATGTTATTGAAAAAGTAAAAGTAAAAACACAGATGGAAACACTTAAGAATATATTGGGGTGATGTTAGGTGAAAGTCGTAAGTTTGAAAAGATTAGGAGATTTGGAACAAGAGCTGACAAATCGGTTTCCAGATGTCGAATTTCTTTTTACTAAAGGTGTAAATGAAATTGCTAAATCTGATAGATCAACGCTCGATATTTTAATTGGCTATGATAGCAATTTAGATGAAAGCTTTTTAACTGAATGTCCAAACTTAAAATGGATAGCATGGTATGCAACGGGTGTTAATAAACTGCCGTTAAATTATATAGCTAATCAAAATATTTTATTGACAAATGGTAAAGGAATTCATGCAAAACAAATGGCAGAGTTTATTACTGCCTTCATCTTAGATGATTATAAAAAAATGAGAACCTCATATATAAACCAACAGAATAAAGTATATGATTCCAAACTAACAGCAGATAGAGTGGGTAAACAAACCGTACTTTTTTTAGGTACAGGAACAATTGCTCAAAGAACAGCGCATGTGTTACAAGCTTTAGATATGAATATTATAGGTATTAATACTACAGGGCATAAAGTAAATGGTATTAATAAGACATATCCATTAAAGGAGTTATTGAGTGTATTACCGGAAGCGGATATAGTAGTTAACACATTGCCAGAAACCGAGAACACGATTCATCTATTAACAAGTGAGCATTTCTCACAAATGAAAAATACAGCATTATTTATAAATGTTGGTAGAGGATCCGTAGTTAAAGAAGATATATTGATTAAAGTGTTGAAGGATAGCGTAATAAGACATGCTTATCTGGACGTTTTTGAGAAAGAGCCTTTAACGCAACAAAATGAACTGTTTAATTTATCAAATGTAACAATAACTGCTCATATTACAGGAAATGGAAAGGAAAACTTCCAAGAAGCTACAGATTTATTTGCAAAGAATCTAACTCATTTTCTCAATAACAACCATCTAATTGAGAATGAAGTTGATGCGAAACAAGGTTATTAGTGGATTATAATGTTTGTATATTGACATATTCCTTAATTAGAAGTTATATTTATATTAAGTAATAATAATTATTAAATAGAAAGATGGTGAACGATATGAGTGCAGAGATGGACACAATTGAACATGAGTTAGAAGATTCAATAGCATCTTTAAGAAATGCAGGGATTAGAATCACACCTCAAAGACAAGCAATATTAAAGTATCTTATTGCATCAGAGACACATCCTACTGCTGATGAAATTTATCAAGCACTTTCACCTGATTTTCCAAATATTAGTGTTGCGACAATATATAATAACTTACGTGTCTTTAAGGATATTGGACTCGTTAAAGAATTACCTTATGGTGATTCCTCTAGCCGATTTGACTTTAATACACATAATCACTACCATGTGATCTGTGAGAGTTGTGGTAAGATTGTAGACTTCCATTATCCACAGTTAGATGAAGTGGAACAATTAGCACAACATGTAACAGACTTTAATGTTACGCATCACCGAATGGAAATTTATGGACTATGCAAAGATTGCCAAGATAAAAAGTAAGAGTAACATTGTTATAAATAACTAACTATAGAAGAAACACGTCTCAATTTGATTGATTCGTGTTTTTTTATTTCAAAATTTATAACAATTAAAGTTACTGCTAAATTAATCAAGTCAGTGATTTTGAATATTTATAATACGAAAATTGAAACATTTTTATAATTATGATGCTTAAAATCATGAAAATGAGGTAAAATATAAGCAATATAGCCACAAATATTTACACTATTTTAAATCTATGTACATATTATCGATAATTAGTAATTACAAAGGTAAAATTAAACCTAAAAATATTGATAAATATGATTGACGATTACGAATTCTCTTGATATTATATAAAAGTCGTCAAAACAAGGCGGCGAACGAATTTAACTTCTCAAACAAATATTTAAAAAGTGTAAATTTGACACTTGTTAATGTGGTTGAAAGGTTATACAATATTAAATGTTGAGTTAACAAACGCAACAAACTTAATAAAATAAAAAAAGAAATTTATTCTTGACTTAATAAAAACTTAATGTTAAAATAAATTCTTGTAACACATTAATGAACATTGAAAACTGAATTGCAATATGTCAACGTTAATTCCGAACACAACGATAATCGTTGGTTCAAAAAAACGTGTTAATGATAACACAAATTAGTATTTTATGAGCTAATCAAACATCATAATTTTTTATGGAGAGTTTGATCCTGGCTCAGGATGAACGCTGGCGGCGTGCCTAATACATGCAAGTCGAGC
>NZ_JBICNX010000149.1:0-1112 GCF_043107035.1 Staphylococcus sp. 231237_7MaSpsaltlick | reverse complement strand
AAGCATATGCACTTCCGATAAGTTGAAATATGTTAAATAGAAATTAAGATACTTAATACCAGTACCTATTACAGTATACTATCGTTAATTTGGTGTTTACAGAAATACCATGTTACTATCACCATCTTCAACACCTATATATTTCATAATATTTATTCAATACATTCTAAAATATGAATATAATTTTTGATAGCTTTTTCAGCTATATTTTGCATTGATTTGCCACTTGAGACAGACTCAATTTTAAGTAATTTATGTAATTCTTTGTTCACTTTAATCATTTTATATTCTGTTTTAATTTCTTTTTCCATTTTGAATAAACTCCTTAAAGTCAATTATATTAATCAATTGCATTGTTAATAATACCTTATTTAACTGTTAAATTCTTTAATAGCATACCTAATCTCTTCTTTTAATTTTTCATCATTCTTATAACCATTTAAATTGATATATTCCGCATCGTTTTGCACGTACTGTAAAAAGTCTTTAAATGTATTTACATAACCCGCATATCGATAATATTGTTCTTCTAAGTTCTCAAAATCTTCTTTTGAAACTTCATATTGACCATAACCTGCCATAAGTTTCATTTTAAGATCTTCGTTTTTTTTTTCAAGTGCATCAATGCGCTCATCGGCAGGATATACAACCGTCGGTTTAATCCGATTACCTAACGCAGTAAGTCGTGTATATGCCGTTGGATTTAAATTTCTTATTTCTGCAAGTTGCTTTACTTTTTCATACTCGTCTTCAGTTAAATTGATATTGATTGTTTTAGCTTTTTTATGATTTTGATCTGTCATTGGTATCCCCCCATAACTAAGTAAACACTCAAAAAATAGATGCTATTTTAATTGAGTGATTGCTTAGTTATTATTTTAACATATGAGGGGATATTTGATGAATAATTACTAAATATAAATACCGTTTATATAATTAGTAATTACTCATATTTAATGCGCACATTTTTGCGCATTGGACTAAGCAAATACTCATGAGTATTTGCTATTTTTTCACAGAAAAAATCACAGGGGGCTTGGGGGATTCATCCACCAACAAGCAGGGTATCTAGGCACAAAGTGGCTAGCATTCCCATTGCTTGCCAAACCTCT
>NZ_JBICNX010000148.1:0-1113 GCF_043107035.1 Staphylococcus sp. 231237_7MaSpsaltlick | reverse complement strand
AGATAAAGGACTTCAAACATTAGAAGATAAATTTAAATTGCTGGAAAGCGAATAAGTAAAAGTACAGTATTAGAGGGGGGAGAAATGGAGAAAATATAAATTGCTCCTTACACTTTTTATAGTTCTTTAACTTCATATAAAAAATTGCGATTTAGTAGAGAAAATTTATGCCATAGAAAATGAAAATTTCAATATTAATCTTTTACTTTCAAGTATTATTGTACCGACCTTTAGTAATTACATTAATTAATAGATATAAGTATAGCAAAAACACATACATAATATGTATGTGTTTTAATCGTTTCAAAATCAGAATGTGTCTCAATAATGATCGTTTTTGACCAGCTTATAATCTATTTTCACAATATTTTCTAAAACTTCTATAATCATTTAAAGCTTTAATAAATAACTTTCGATATTTTTCTTCATTTTCTTCTTGCTTTTCATGCTTATTTCGATCATATACACCTGATCTACTACCAATAAAACTAACCCTTATTGTTAAACCACCTGCATTATCTAAATGATTATCCCATATAAAGTTTTCTAAATTTGCTAAAGACTTACATAAAGATTTAAATTTCATTTTTGCCTTTATATTAGAAAACATTACTACTGTACTTTTACCATAATAATAATTCGCAAAGCCACTAAATTCTGATAACCTTTCTACACTTATATTATTGTCATTAATTCTAATACTTGCTAACCTACCACCTATTTTTTCTAAATCTTTTCTAATAACTGCATATGACTTTTTATCTATCCTTGTAAATGAAATTATATTAATCAAAATTAGCAATAACAGCAATATCGCTATAAATATTATAGAATATATAATTTTTTCACGGACTTCTATTGATGATATGTTAATTATAATTAAAGCAATTGCTGTAATTATAGATATTACACTGCTAATAACTTTATTTTTTATTTCTGAATTTTGGCTCATAAATTTACTCCTATTTATTTTTTAAAACCAATAAATATCATTATAAATTGCTGTAATCATAATAACCCCTAATCTGATATAAAATTGTTTTTTGTCATTAGTCGATTTACTTTTTTCTTCTAATGCTTCTGTGCTGGCATGTCTAAATATATGTGTATCTT
>NZ_JBICNX010000147.1:0-1145 GCF_043107035.1 Staphylococcus sp. 231237_7MaSpsaltlick | reverse complement strand
ATTACCATTGATATAGATATCATCTACATTTTTTAGTTTCTCATCATTCTTTATTTTTGCTTTAAACCACAGTTGATCAAAATTGTCTGTAGCTATAATTTTATTATCTTTATTTAACTTATCTGTGTTTATTTCTAAAGACCCATCCACATCACCTTCTATTAATGATTCATATTGTTTAAAGGATTTATTTGCTGCAACTCTATAGTTACCAATGAAAAAGTTCCCTAATTTTGTAACACGATTTTTACGAGCAGTTACCTCTGTTTGTTTATCATTGCTGTTCTGAAATTTGTAATTGGCTGTATTATTACCTTCTTTAACATATACACTGTACAAAACAGGCTCGAATTTTACCTTATTTATGAAAAACAGCTTTTTACCATTCTTTTTAACTTTAATATATGTACGGTCATTATTGTCCTTGATTTCACCTAAATCATCATCATGCGTCTTTTGATTATCTAACTCTTTAATAATATGATTAATTTGTTTATCAAATTGTTCTTTGTTTTTACCTTTACTTACATAATCAACAAAATGTTTAGATTCTTCTTCAGTTATACTTCGGTCATTCGTACTTAGCATGTTAGATATGCTACTATACTCTCTATTTTCTACTGCTTCTTTTAAATCTTTAACTTGTGCTTTAGAGTCTTGAGTATTCAAAATTATGTATATGACTAACGCTATAATGATACATATAAACAATAATATGCTTATTATGATTATTGGTTTTTTATATCTTCTCTTAGGATTATCTTCATTCGTTCTTTTCATATCATTTTGGTCTTCACTGTTCATACTTTATACCTCCTAAAAGTTATAATATTTCAATATGCGCTTCTATTGCATCAACAATAGCTTTGTATATCCTTGGCTGTGCATGATCAAGAACTTTATAGTTACATTGCTCTATTATTAAATATGATATTTGTGTAGTATCAATAATACCTTTGATTATATTTTTCTTAGTAACTAACAAAATATCAGTAACGTACTTTTGTTCATTGCTAGTTATTGGCATAACCCAAATAGTATCACTATTTTGATTAACTAGATTATTACTGACTACTATAAAATAATCATCATGATTTACTGATATAATATCGAATTGTTTTATCATACTTTTCACACCTTTATGC
>NZ_JBICNX010000146.1:0-1148 GCF_043107035.1 Staphylococcus sp. 231237_7MaSpsaltlick | reverse complement strand
GAACAAGTACATGAAACTGTATCATTCAAAGATGGTATCATTACGCATGACAAAGCTGGTCAAAGTGGTAATAAATCAACATCAGCATCTACAGCATCAACTCAAAGTGAAGAACAAGTTGATTATAATGAGGGTATTATTTCTCACGGAAGTGCTAAAGAACAAACAGATGAAGATGGTAATAATTCGACATATACGAAAAATCGTCCTCAAGCAAAAAAAGCTGAAAAGGCAAAAAGTAAAATAGCGAAACGAACATTTAATGATTAAATGCTAAATCAAATTATTGAATAATATATTGATCATACTGAGTAATTACGATGATTATAGACATGTATTAACAGCATTAGATACGCAATTTTTAAAGTAATGACTCACTTAGTATACTATTTTCTAGGCTGCTGATTCCCTGATTACAGACGGGAGTCAGCAGTTTTTTTTAAATAAAAATTAAAACACATAAGAAATATACCAAAATAAACTTCAGTAATAGTTGTTTTATTTCATATAAAGTGACAAGCCAGGAAAAAATGGATTTTTATGTGATGACTTGTTGAATTGTAGAAGCGAATAATGAATTGTTCACATCACGACAATGATTACAAATACGTTAATACATATCTGCTTTAAAACTGTATCGTGTTAAAGGTTTCAAAATAAATATTAACATTTTGTTATTAAATTAATAAATTTGATGAAAAGTGTAAAATATAACTAGTAACTGACTGAAAATTCAGTTATCATTAATGTTATTCACTTAAAAGTGAAAATTTTTTAAATAGTGACTTGAACTTATTGGTACTTATTGTTAGAATTACGTTTAACAAATATTTTATCGCTTTAAAGCAGAATAAAATATGCAGTTTAAAATTTTCATAGAGGTGACTTAAATGACAGATAAATTACAAGAATACAGAGACGAAATTGTTGAAATTAACGATGAAATTTTAAAGCTTTTATCTAAAAGAGGGAAATTGGCACAACAAATCGGTGAGGAGAAACGTAAACAAGGTACAATGGTTTATGATCCACAACGTGAAAAAGAAATGATTAATGTACTTTTAGATAAAAATGAAGGTCCATTTAACGATAATGTGATTAAGCAATTATTTAAAGAAATTTTTAAAGCCTCTACTGATTTACAAAAA
>NZ_JBICNX010000145.1:0-1160 GCF_043107035.1 Staphylococcus sp. 231237_7MaSpsaltlick | reverse complement strand
ATCTTGGGATAACTATGGTCAGGTGATAATTGTAGAAAATGAACAAGAAGCAATAAATGAAGCAAATAAATTAGCATATGAACATGTTGAAGTTTTAACGAAAAACCCAAATTATTTTTTAGATAATTTAACGAATTATGGAGCATTATTCCTTGGGCCAGAAACAAACGTAGCATATGGAGATAAAGTGATAGGCACAAATCATACATTACCAACTAAAAAAGCAGCGCGATATACAGGTGGTTTATGGGTAGGTAAATTCATCAAGACAGTAACTTATCAAAAAGTAACATCTGAAAAGCAAAGCGCTTATATAGGTGAATACGCAGCGCGTTTATGTGAATATGAAAATTTTGCTGGACATGCAGAGCAAGCTTTACTACGAGTGAGAAAGTATGGAGATAAAGGAAATAATTAATTTCCTAAAGGGGGACATACTTATATGTGGGGTATATTAGGATTAATTGGTGGATTAGCTATATTGACTATTTTAGTTATGAGAGGGATGAATTTACTTATTGCAGCGCCTTTGTCTGCGTTAATTGTAGGAGTGTTTAATGGACTTCCTTTATTTTCTCAACTTGCAGTTGGTAAACAGACGGACTTCGTGACAAGTTATATGGATGGATTTTCTGGTTTTGTCACTTCTTGGTATCTTATGTTTCTAACAGGCGCGATATTTGGAAAAGTTATGGAAGATAGTGGCGCAGCAGAAAGTGTTTCTCATTGGATAATAAAAAAAATAGGGATGAAACGAGCAGTTTTAGCTATTGTATTAGCATGTGGCGTATTAACGTATGGTGGCGTTAGTTTATTTGTTGTAGCATTTGCGGTATATCCGATGGCAGTAAATTTGTTTAAAGAATCTGATTTTCCAAGAAGATTTATTCCTGCAACACTAGCGTTGGGGTCAACAACTTTTACGATGACTTCAGCAGGTTCTCCAGAGATACAAAACTGGATTCCTATACCGTATTTACATACTAGCCCCTATGCTGGTTGGGGTGTTAGTTTAGTTACTGCATTATTTATGCTGATTGCTGGTTATTTATGGTTAATGCATATGATAAAAAAAGCTAAAAGAAAAGGCGAGTATTTTATTAGTAGGGAAAATGATGAGGTTGAATCTAGAAAAGGGTTACCTAATCCATTTTTAAGTA
>NZ_JBICNX010000144.1:0-1161 GCF_043107035.1 Staphylococcus sp. 231237_7MaSpsaltlick | reverse complement strand
CCTTTCTACTGACAAAGCAGCATACCCAATAAATGCTATGGGTATTTCTAAAGCTATGATGGAAAAAGTATTTGTTGCTAAATCAAGAAATGTTGATAAAAATCAAACATTAATTTGTGGAACAAGATACGGTAATGTTATGGCTTCAAGGGGTTCTGTTATTCCATTATTTATTGAAAAAATTAAAAATAATGAACCATTAACAATTACAGATCCTAATATGACAAGATATTTAATGAGTTTAGAAGAAGCAGTTGAATTAGTTATACATGCATTTAAACATGCTGAAACTGGAGATATTATGGTTCAAAAAGCGTCAGCTTCTACAGTTGGTGACTTAGCTCAAGCATTATTAGAACTTTTTGAGGCAAAAAATGAAATTAAAATTATAGGTACTAGACACGGTGAAAAACAAGCTGAAACGCTCTTAACAAGAGAAGAATATGCACAAGCGGAAGATATGGGCAATTATTATAGAGTTCCAGCAGATTCTAGAGACTTAAATTATAGTAATTATGTCGAAAATGGTAGTAAAGAAATAACTGAAGCGTATGAGTATAACTCAGATAATACATACCAACTTTCAGTAGAAGAAATTAAAGATAAATTATTATCATTAGACCTTGTTAAAAGTGAACTAAATAACTATAAAAATAAAGCTTAAATAGGAGGTTTACATGAAATCAATCGTCATAACTGGTTCAAATGGTTTTGTAGGAAAAAATTTAAAGTTTGATTTAAAGCAAACGACTGATTATCAAATACTTGAAATATCAAGAAATACTTCTATTGAAGAGAGAAATGAATATTTAACTAAAGCAGACTGTATTGTTCATTTAGCAGGTGTAAATAGACCAGTACATGAAAGTGAATTCTATGAAGGAAACGTGTCACTTTTAAATGAAATGTTAGATTCGATTAAAGACAATCCTAATAAACCTTCAATTATTTTATCATCTTCCATTCAAGCCAACGCGGATAATTCATATGGAAAAAGTAAAAATGAAGCAGAAAACTTATTAAAAGATTTTTCTAAAAATAATGGGAATAAAGTTTATATTTATCAATTACCGAATTTATTTGGTAAATGGTGTAAACCTAATTATAATTCGGTCATTGCAACATTTTGTCACAATATTGCTCATGGCAAAGAAATAAGCG
>NZ_JBICNX010000143.1:0-1184 GCF_043107035.1 Staphylococcus sp. 231237_7MaSpsaltlick | reverse complement strand
GATGAGATGATTATTTAATCATTATTAAATTCCAGCCACCGTCTTTTTAAAGGGCTCATTAGGGCGATACACTTATGGTGTATTGCCCTTTTTCTATATATAAATTAACACAACATAAAAATATTATCAAATGTTTAAGTCGTCATATACATGTCGGCTTTTTATTATGAGGAGGAAATTAAATGGATGTAAAAGTAACAGTAATCGTAAGAGTATTAGGTTTAATTTTGGTGTTAGTGAATCAGTGGTTATCAAATAAAGGTATTAGTCCTATTCCAGTTGACGAAGCAACAATAATGACAATAGCAGTAGCATTGCTTACGACATGGAAAGACAACCCGTTAACTAATGCAGCTAAAGAAAGTAATAAAATCATGAAAGAATTAAAAACGCAAAATAAATATGAAAAAGTAGTGATGCGTAGTGGCAAAGAAAAGTGAAGCATTAAAATATGTTAATTCACGAATAGGCATTCAACATGATGAAGATGGCATTTATCCAGGCCAATGTGCTGATTGGGTTATTCATGTATGTAAAAAATATTTTAATTGGCATTTTCAAGGTGATGCGAAAGATATTATTAATTTCAAAAATAGAGCTACTGCACCGAAAGGCACAAAGTTTTTGCCTAACACAAAAGATTTGGTCGTGGAACCTCTAGATATTTGTGTATGGACAGGTGGTCAATGGGGCCATGTATCAATTGGCCTAAGTGGTAATTTACAAACCTTTTACTCATTAGATCAAAACTGGGGTACATGGAATGGATCACCAGTAAAAAAGGTTCAACATGATTATGATAGCAATGGATTTTGGGGAGTCATTAGACTCCCTTTTATTAATAATTTAAAAAATGGAGGAGAAAGCATGGGCAAAAAAAGAATAGGTACATGGAATGGCGTACCCGTTTATACTGATTTTTTACCAATTGGTACGCGTCGAACAGGACAACGATTAGATAGTGGTAAACCACAATTTGCAGTATTTCATGATACAGGTAATCGTGATTCAACAGCACAACAAAATGTTAATTACTATAGAAATACTTATAATATTGATTGGGCTAGAACAGCATCAGCTCACATTTTTGTAGATGACAAAGAATGTATTATTTGTATACCAGTTACAGAGAAAGCATGGCATGTATTGTATGATACGCCAATTGATAACGAATGGTATAACGA
>NZ_JBICNX010000142.1:0-1200 GCF_043107035.1 Staphylococcus sp. 231237_7MaSpsaltlick | reverse complement strand
ATTATATTGATTATGGAACTACAATTAATTAAAGAAATTGATGATGAAATTTTAAGTTTAAACTAATGGAATCAAGAAAGAATGAAAGGAAATATACAATGCCCACGATTAATAAAAGGAAGTTTATTAGATTTTGTGTTAGAAACAATGGATGTTTTTGTAAATGGAAGTAAAAATGATTGCGAATTAGTAAATTTTAATTATAAAGAAAGAAAAGTAGTTTCACGTTATAGTACAAAATTTGAAAGAAATTCTAAATTAAGAAAAGAGCAATTGATATCGACGGTAAAAGTTGTAAGGTATGTGGTTTTTGATTTTGAGAGAAATTTTATGGGGCATAGGGAAAGTTTTATTGAAGTTCATCATATTAAGTCAATGTTTACTATAAGAAAGTTGAAATAAACTCAGAAACAGACTTGATTCCCGTTTGTTCAAATTGGCACAAAATGATACATATGCGCACCTATATATTGAAGGTTTAAGTCAAACGATAAATAATATTTTTCACTTTTAAACAGAAATTTTTTTGGTAATTATATTAATTAGTATAAAAATGAATATGTTCACAAAGAAGGAGAGATTTTATTGAAACACATTAATCAATTTTCTGAATCGACACTAGCACAACTAGAAAAAGATCATCAACACGTATTTTATGTATACTGTTTGATGGACCCAAGAAATGATGAATGCTTTTATGTTGGTAAAGGTAAGGGGAATAGAATATTTAAACATAAACAAGATGCGCAGAAACAATTATTGTACGAAGATATATTTAGAGAAGAAAATAAAGATAACTTGAAATTTAATAGAATTAACGAAATTTGTAGCAATGATTTGAATGTTTTAGGATATATAATAAGTTATGGATTAACCGAATCTGAGGCATTTTCTGCAGAAAATGTTCTTATAAACTTTCTTAACCTAACAAATAAAACTACATTAACAAATATGATTAACGGTCATGGATCTAAAGCATACTTAGTTGAAGACTTGGAAAATGAATTTGGCTATGATTCAATTAATCTTGAAAATATAAATACGAATGAATTAATTTTAGCAGTGAAAATCAGAGATGCATTTCGATTAGATAAAGATGAAAGTAAAGAGTATCCCATTAAAGAAAGTGAACGTGATAGAAGTAACTTGAAATCACGTACGTTAGGTAGTTGGATTATAGGAAAAGATAAAATACATAAA
>NZ_JBICNX010000141.1:0-1217 GCF_043107035.1 Staphylococcus sp. 231237_7MaSpsaltlick | reverse complement strand
AGCTAGTACGATTGTATTCATAGTGCAATTCCTCTCTATAATTTAATATTTGTGCTACAACACCTTTAGACAGGTGTTGTAGCGAATTTATTGTGTAACATATTCTAACCATTACAGGTCGATATCTCCGTTTTTATCCCATTCATTTGCTTGTGCAATCATGTCTCCAAGTAAATGATGTGGATGTTTAGAATCAAATGGTAAGGGCATATTGGATTCGCTTTTATCAGCTAGACCAAAAATATGGGCGTAAGATTTATCAAGCTTAATGTGATAAAACACAATTGTTGTTGGTTTGCCTGCTTTGTCTTTGACACTACGCTTGGTTGTTTTACGATTGGCATCTGAATGTATATAATCTTTATCTCGCAGCGCATCGATAACGTTATTCACATCTTGATATTGGTTTTCTTCCAACATACGTTTAAAGACATCTTTAAGGATTTTGACTTGAATACAATTATCCTTTAATTCAATAAGTCCATAATTTTCTACCATGGTTGATAATCTATTATCATCAGAAAATTTCCCTCTATTCTGTGCAACAAATTGTGTAATCGTTTCGAGTGCTTTATCAGCAAGAGACCGCTCACTTACTGAATCTGAATGGTAAGTGAGTAAGTAATTTCTAATCGCATCCAAATCTATGGGCGTCGCAATAACACGTTCGAATATACGAGCAGATGTCGTAATCGCTGCATAGCGTTTGAACATACGAATACCTGTATGACTCGTTTCATTTTTTAATTGTTTTTTGAACCAATCATGTTCCGCGTGAAACCATTTAATTACTTCACCTTCACGATTTAAAAGATATTCAGCTACTAATGGCATTACATGCCCATAGTTGACGGATGTAGCCTTTTTAATCGCATCTGCATTGTCAGCACTCGTCGTAAATGCTTCTGATATTTCAATGGTACGAACATTTAATCCATCATTACGTGCACTATTATTTAAAACACTGTGTTCTGCCGTACTTATCACTGAGGTCCCCCAATTTTTGAGTGCTTTGACATTACCATCTATATTAGATCGTTGTCGGCCTTGTCCTTCTGCCAGACTGTACAACAACCCAGTAGTGTCTTTGAAGGTTGCAGCCGATAATTCGTCCAATACGATAGGCAAACCATAATTGTTACTTAAATATCCTTCAAGCGCATTTCTAGTACCATTCCAAGACCTAAAAAGTGTATTACTACCTTTAGTAGGATTGC
>NZ_JBICNX010000140.1:0-1224 GCF_043107035.1 Staphylococcus sp. 231237_7MaSpsaltlick | reverse complement strand
AGCAACCAATACCAAATTGTGTGGGTTAGCAACACACAATACCCATTTAATGATGCGAATGTTAAGTCAATAAAACGTTTATCACCAGAATATTATCACTATTTATCACGAGCGAAGTATTGGATCAACAACCAAAATTTCCCATACTACATTAATAAACCCAAAGATACACTTTATATTCAAACTTGGCATGGGACTCCACTCAAAAAAATGTTGAATGATATAGAAACTTTTGCAGGCCGTGATGATGGTTATAAAAATCGCATTAATCATGCAATAAAATATTGGGATTACCTTGTATCACCAAGTCCTTACGCGACAGAATGCTTTAAATCTGCTTTTGATTTTCATAAAGAGATACTAGAGGTTGGTTACCCAAGAAATGACATATTTTATCAAGACGAAGCTATTTTAGAACAAGAAAGCATACACATTAAGCAAAAATTAGGTATTCATGATGACCGTAAAGTGATTTTATACGCTCCGACATTCCGTGACGACGAACTTACAAAAGCCAAAAAACACATCATTAATCTGCAAATAGATTTATATGAAATGCAAAAACGCTTAAGTGACGATTATATCTTAATTTTACGTCCACATATTATTATCAGTAATGCTTTACAGTTAGACAGTAGTCTAAATGATTTTGTGATTAATGGCAGTAACTATAATGAAATTAGTGATTTATACCTCATTGCTGATATCTGTATTACTGACTATTCGTCAGTTATGTTTGATTACGCTAATACGAAAAAACCATTATTGTTCTTCACTTATGATCTTGAACACTATAAAAACAGTCTTAGAGGATTCTATTTTGATTTTGAAAATCAAGCGCCTGGACCTCTTTTAAAAACAAATGAAGACTTAATTCAATCAATAGAAAACATAAATAAAGTTCAAGAAACTTATAAAGATAAATATGATGCATTTTATAATCGTTTCTGTACTTTTGAAACTGGCACTGCTGCTAAAAGTATAGTTCAACGCTTCTTTTAAAAAACATATAAGGGAGTAGAACAGAAAACGCATTCTATAAACAGTGTTTCTGTCCTACTCCCTCTAATATATTTTATAAAACAGCATGACGGAGGTTTACATATGTATAATCAGCTTACAATCATCTTACCTTTTTATAACAACGAAGCACACCTCAAACAATGCCTAGAAAGTCTTATTAATCAGACAAACCAACACTTTGAATTAATATTAGTTAATGAT